>NZ_JBHMIY010000002.1:0-231135 GCF_042436595.1 Clostridium sp. MT-14 | reverse complement strand
TGAAATATATAATTAAAGAGTTAAAAAAGTTAGTAAAATCAATGGTTGCAGCATTCTGCAACCGACTAAATAAATACAATTTAAAAGGAGTGATACAATTTGGAGGAAATTTATTATAATAGCACGAGGGGTTTAAATGAGAATTTAACTGCATCTGAGGCTATATTAAAAGGCATAGCTGAAGACGGAGGATTGCTTGTACCTAACTGTATTCCATTTATTAGTAAAGAAGAATTAAAAAATTGTGAACAAATGACTTTTAAACAGTTATCATTGTACATAAACAAAAAATTCTTTACAGATTTTGATGAAAAAGAATTGAAAGAATGTATAGACATGGCTTATGATCATAAATTTGAAAAAGATATTATAACTCCTTTAAACAAAGAGGGAGATGTATTTTATTTAGAATTATTTCATGGACCGACACTGGCTTTTAAAGATATAGCATTATGCCTTCTCCCTTACTTAATGAAAACTGCAGCTAAAAAGCAGAATTTGCATAAAGATATAGTTATACTTACTGCAACTTCCGGCGATACAGGGAAAGCAGCATTGGAGGGCTTTTCAGATGTAGATGGAACAAAAGTCATGGTATTTTTCCCAGAAGAAGGGGTAAGTAATATACAGAAGAAACAGATGATCACACAAGTAGGAAAGAATGTAAAGGTCCTTGGCATAAAGGGGAATTTTGATGATGCTCAAAGAGAAGTTAAAAAGATTTTTAATGACGCTGAATTAAAAGAGGAACTGAATAAAAGATCATATATGTTTTCTTCGGCTAATTCCATAAATATTGGAAGACTGATACCACAGATGGTATATTATTTTTACAGCTATATGGAACTTCTGCGGAGAAAGGAAATAGAGTTCGGAGAAAAAATAAATTTTGCAGTTCCAACAGGAAATTTCGGAGATATACTTGCAGCTTATTACTCTACAAAAATGGGCTTGCCTATAAATAGACTTTTATGTTCTTCCAATGAAAATAAAGTGCTGAGTGATTTTTTAAATAGTGGAATTTACGATGCTAGAAGAGAGTTTTTAGTTACTATATCTCCTTCAATGGATATATTGATATCCAGTAATTTAGAAAGATTTATATATGATATAAGCGGCAGAAATGCTTTTACTGTGAAGGAGCTTATGAATGACTTAAATGAATTTGGGAGATATAAAATTAGCGAACACATGAAGAGCAGAATGAATATATTTTATGGCGGTTTTGCCACTGATGAAGAAACAAGGCAATCCATAAAAGAGGTGTTTGACAAATATAGATACCTTATGGATACTCATACTTCAGTTGCCTATTCTGTATATAAAAAATATTTACTGGAGACTCATGATAATACTAAGACCGTAATAGTTTCTACTGCGAGTCCCTTTAAGTTTACCAGATCTGTAATGGGTGCTTTGGATGACAAATATAATAAGGTAGATGATTTTGAACTTATAGAGGTAATGAGTAAGGCAGCTGATCTTAAAATCCCTAAGCCTATAGAGAAATTGAATAAACGTGAAATTATACATAATACTGTATGTGAAATGGGGCAAATGGAATCTGAAGTGAGAAAGTTTTTAAAATAAAATTTCAATATAAAAATTTACCAGATTATCTTCAACAATAATTTGGTAAATTTTGTTTATATATTGTAAAAAATTAAACAATAATGAATATTGAACATAAAACCATAGCTAAATTTTGTAAAATAACGGTATAAATTCGCGATAAGTATTATATGAAAATGCTATGATATACCTTTAATGAGTAGTATAATATGAAATAGAAATAGCTAGATATAAGCTTGTTGTATGTTTTTATATTTATTTATGGGCAATGTATTTTTATATTTTAAAGGAAAAATTTTACTAATAATATATACTTTTACTGGTATTATTGTAAAAAGCGATAATTTAATGAAATTGTATATATAATAAACAATTTTTGGGTTCAAATCAGTTTTTGCTCATATTTAAGTTAAATAGATTGTAATAGAGGAGAGATTTATGTTTATATCATTATTGGAGAGATATAATCAACTTAAAAGTGACTATGAAAGCTATCAAAAATTAGCGGAAGAAACCATACAAAAGCAGAATAAAGAGATTAGGGAATTGGATAAAAAACTGGATATGTTATCTTCAATAATAGAGATAAGTCAATATATAAATAAATGCCTTGGCAGCGATGAGATAATTTCTAAGATAAATGATATAATGATAGGGATTTTAGGGGTGAATTATTCTAGTGTATATCTTCTTGAGAATAGAAAATTAAAGTTAAAATGTACTAATTTGTACAATACGGATCATCATTTTAAAATAAGAGAATATAATGAACATAAGTTGTCCAAATTAACTCCATGTTTAGCTAATTCTGTGGACAATATGTGCATGGGCAGCGATATTCAGGTACATTCTTCTCTATTTATGCCTATATACTTGAAAGAAGAACTTTTGGGAGCTATTTTAGTAGAACATAATATATACAATTATTTAAATCAGGGCAGTATAAAGTTATTATCTGCTCTTAGCAATCAAATTGCCATATGTATAGAAAATAATAGACTCTACAATAAAATAAAGGAAAATTCTCAGAGAGATTTTCTCACGAATTTATTTAATAGAAACTATTTTTTCTCTGCTATACAGGAGAAAATAAAAAATTGTGGAAGGGGTTTTGCCATCATAATGGTGGATATAGATAATTTTAAGAACTGTAATGATACTTTTGGACATCAATGTGGTGATATGGTTCTTAAAAGGGTGAGTAGTATTATAAAAGATAACCTGAGAAAAGAAGATATGGTAGCCAGATATGGGGGAGAAGAAATCATAATATATATGTATGATATTAAAGAAATGTTAGATGTATATAATAGGATGAGCAGTATAAGGAAATCTATAGAAAGAGAACCTGTAGAATATAATGGAAAATTATGCTTTGTCACAGTTTCTATAGGAATAAGTATATCTGATAATAAAGATGAAAATATCGAGAATGTCGAGAATGTCATAAGAAAAGCAGATATGAATTTATATAAGGCAAAGAATTCTGGAAAGAATAAGGTAGTCTATTGATTTTAATACAGTATTTGATAAAGAGGAATGATACCTATGAGTAAAAAGTGGACTGAAGCTCAACGTGAAGCTATTTTTACACAAAAATGCAATTTGTTAGTAGCAGCAGGAGCTGGAACAGGTAAAACGGCAGTGTTGGTGGAAAGAATAATACAGAAGATAACTAACACTGATGAAGATGTAGATATAGATAGGTTGTTGGTTGTTACATTTACAAACGCAGCAGCTTCCGAAATGAAAGAGAGAATAGGAGAAGCACTTTCAAGGTTATTGGAGATGAACTGCAATTCTAAGAATCTTCAAAAGCAACTGGCCTTGTTGAATCAATCCAATATAATGACTATTCATTCTTTTTGTCTTAAAATTATAAAGAGCAATTTTCATTTAATAGATTTAGATCCAGGTTTTAGAGTGTGTGACAATACTGAGGCCATACTCTTGAAACAAGATGCACTTCAAGAAATTCTGGAGGAAAAATATCAGGATGCAGAAAGTGAATTTTTAAAGCTGGTGGATAGCTTCAGGGACAAAAATGACATAAGGCTTCAAAATATGATTATATCTCTGTATGAATTTTCAAGAAGTAATCCCTGGCCTAAAAAATGGTTAGAGGAAGCTGCAGAAGATTTCAATGTGGGGGAAGATTTTAATTTCGAAGATACTCTGTGGGCTAAGATGTTAATACATAATTTGAATGTAGAAGTCGGCGGCTATAGAGATAAAATGGAAAATGCCCTGGAGATAATTAAAAGCACTATAGGTCTGGAACATTATATATGTCCTTTTGAAGATGATATTAAAAGTATAGATAAAATACTTCAAACTAATTCATGGAATGAAATGAAGAAGGAGTTTATGGAATTGAAATTTCATAAGCTTCCTGGTAAAAAAACAGGAGATGATATAGAAAGTATAAAAAAGAGTGTTAGAGATATAAAAGATGAAGTGAAGAAAAAGTTAAATGATATAAGGGAAAGCATATTTTTAAATTCAGATAATCTAGTTAAAGATATGAAGAAGGTGTATCCTAGAATTAACTGTCTAGTAACTCTTGTGATGGATTTCAGCAGCAGATATTATGATAAAAAAAGGGAGAGAGGAGTGCTGGACTTTAGTGATATTGAGCATTTTTGTCTTGATATATTGACAGATATGGATGATATGGGACATAAAATACCTTCGCAGGTTGCCCTGGAATATAGAAAATATTTTCAGGAAATATTTATAGATGAATACCAAGATAGTAATGAAGTTCAAGAAGTTATAATAAATATGATAAGCAGAAAAGATCAAGATGCAAATTTATTTATGGTAGGGGATGTAAAACAGAGTATATATAGATTTAGACAATCAAAACCGGAGTTATTTCTACAAAAATATGATGCCTATTCTGAAAGAAAGGGAAGTAGAAATAGAAAAATAAAATTATCTGAAAATTTTAGAAGCAGGAAAGAGATAATAGATGGTGTGAACTATTTATTCAAGCAAATAATGTGCAGGGAAGTAGGGGAGCTTGATTATAATGATGACGAATGCCTGATAAGTTCAGCTCAATATAAAGATTGCAGTGGGAAATCTGGGGGAGCCATAGAAATCTATATGGCTGACAAAAAGGAAGCTGAGTCAGGATTGGAGCTGGATAATGAGGAAATGTTGGATAACATTCAAGTGGAAGCCCGTATGGTGGCGGGGAAAATAAATGAATTGGTGAACCCAAAATCAGTTGAGGGGCGTTTTAAAGTATATGACAGTAAAATGGATTGCTATAGAAATGTTATGTACAGGGATATAGTAATATTGATGCGTGCAACTCGAAATTGGGCATCAACTTTTGTGGAACAGTTGAATGATTTTGGGATACCTGTATTTGCAGATACTTCGACAGGTTATTTTGATACCGTTGAAATAAAAACTGTAGTGTCACTTCTTGAAATAATAGACAATCCAATACAGGATATACCGCTGATAGCAGTACTTAGATCACCTATAGAAACATTTTTGCCAGAAGAACTTATGGATTTGAGAATGGTAAACAGGGAAGCACCCTTTTATGAGGTACTCAAAGCAGTGGCAGAGGAAAGCACAAACTCAAAATATTCTCTGGAGGGCATAGATGATGTATTGAAATGTAAAGTTGTAAAGTTCTTGAAGAGGCTTGAAAACTGGAGGAGAAAAGTTATATATATGCCCATAGATGAATTTATATGGCATCTTTATACAGAGACGGGATACTATGGTTTTGTAGGGGCTATGTCTGGAGGAGTTCAGAGGCAAGCAAATCTGAGGATGCTGTTTGAAAGGGCAAAGCAGTATGAGAAAAGCAGCTATAAGGGGCTTTTTAATTTTATAAATTTTATAAATAAACTTAAAAGCAGCAGTGGAGATCTGGGAAGTGCAAAAGTTCTCGGGGAAAATGAAGATGTGGTCAGGATAATGAGCATACACAAGAGTAAAGGTTTAGAATTTCCCATAGTAATATTGTCGGGAGCAGGGAAAAATTTTAATTTAATAGATATAAATAGAAGTTTGTTGTTCCATGATAAATTAGGGTTTGGGCCAGATTGTATAGATATTGAAAGACATATATCCTATCCTACGATTATGAAGCAGGTATTGAAGAGAAAATTAAAAATTGAGACTCTTTCTGAAGAGATGAGAATATTATATGTAGCTTTTACCAGGGCAAAAGAGAAGCTTATAATAACAGGAATGGTGAGGGACATTGAAAAAACAGCTAAAAAGTGGTGTGAGTATGCTTCTTATAGTAAATCTAAAATTTCAGAATATGCTCTTATGAATGCTAAAAACTTTTTAGATTGGATAGGACCAGCAATTGCAAGACATCCTTTTGGAAAACCTATCAGGGATATTGCAGGTTCCCAAAATAATTCAAATTGGATAGTTAAAGAGGACGAATCCATATGGAAAATGTATATTAAGGGTATGGATAGTTTTATAAAAGGCATATCTACTGGAGAAGTCCGTGGAGATGATATAACGGAATGGATCAAAAATTTAGATAAAATTTCTTGTAAGAAGACATGTGCAAAAGAGGTCAATAAAAGACTAAACTGGAAATATAAATATGAAAAGGCTTCTGAAATACCTGCCAAATTTTCAGTATCGGAATTGAAGAGAAGATTCAATCTTATAGATAGAGAAGATAGTGTGGAATTTATAGAACCCGTATATTTAAAAAAACCACTCTTTTTAAAAGGGAGTAGAGGTCTTACTGCAGCGGAAAAAGGAACGGTTATGCATTTGGCAATGCAGCATATTGATATTAAAAAAGTCAATTCCTATTCGGAAATAGAAGAGCAGATACGCAAATTGGTGCTGGAAGAATTTATAACTGAAGAAGAGGCAAAATCCATATCAATACAAAAAATATTAAAATTTTTTAATTCTTCTATTGGTGAAAGAATGAAAAAAGCAGAAAATTTGTATAGAGAAGTTCCCTTTTACATGGAAGTAGGCAGCAGTGAAATATATAAAGAACTGCCTTCAAAAATTTATGATAATGAGAAAGTGCTGGTACAGGGCGTAATAGATTGCTATTTTCAGGAGAAAGATGAATTAGTGCTCTTGGATTACAAGACAGATTATGTAGAAAGCTTAGAGAATATGAGAGAGAAATATAAAATTCAAATTTATTATTATGCACGAGCATTGGAAAAACTTACGGGTAAAAAGGTTAAAAATAAATATTTATATCTATTTTATAACGATAATATATTAGAAATTTAAATAATAATATAATTATAAAGTACTTTTTATGTTCAGATATTTTATTTTATTGGAGGAATTTGTATGGAAAATGCTGTAGATAAATTATTGAGATATGTAAAGTTTGATACTAGCTCTGATGAGGAATCCAGCACTGTGCCGAGTACTTTAAAGCAGTTGAAGTTGGCAGAGCAGCTTTCAGAAGAATTGTCAAGGCTCAATATGAAGAATATATCCCTGGATGAAAAAGGTTATGTTATGGCTACGTTACCTGGCAACACAAATAAAAAAGTTCCAACAATCGGTTTTATATCCCATATGGATACCAGTCCTGAAACTTCAGGAAGAAATGTAAATCCCCATATATTAGAAAATTATAATGGCGAGAATATAATTTTAAATAAAAAGGAGAATATAATTTTAAGTACCGAAGATTTTCCGGAGATAAAGAATTATAAGGGTAAGAAAATTATAACTACGGATGGAACAACTTTATTAGGTGCAGATGACAAAGCTGGTATTGCAGAGATAATGGCTGCAATGGAGTATTTAGCGGAACATCCAGAAATAAAACATGGAGATATAAGAGTAGGATTTACACCAGATGAAGAGATAGGGAGAGGACCAGATCATTTTGATGTAAAAAAATTCAATGCTAAATTTGCATATACAGTGGACGGTGGAGCCCTTGGAGAACTGGAATTTGAGAATTTTAATGCAGCTTCTGCAAAGATAACAGTTTCTGGAAGAAATGTACACCCTGGTGAAGCAAAAGGGAAAATGATAAATTCAATGCTCATAGCTAGTGAATTTATAAATATGCTTCCTAAAGATGAAATTCCGGCATCTACGGAAGGATATGATGGATTTTATCATCTAGTTTCAATGAAAGGAAATGTAGATGAAACTAAACTTAATTATATTATAAGAGATTTTGATCAGAATAAATTTAATGGCAGAAAAAGTTTTATAGAAAGATGTGTAAAAAAAATAAACGAAGAATATGGCAGAGAGGTTATAGATGTTAAAATAGAAGAACAGTATAAGAATATGAAAGAAAAAATTGAGCCTGTGAAATATATAGTTGACATAGCTTTTAAGGCCATGAAGGAAGTTGATGTAGAACCTAAAGTTGTACCAATTAGAGGGGGTACCGATGGAGCAAGACTTTCTTTCATGGGACTTCCAACCCCTAATATATGTACAGGAGGACATAATTTCCACGGCAAATTTGAATATATACCGGCTTTTTCCATGGAAAAAGTAGTACAGATTATAATTAAAATAGCCCAGATAACTGAAAAAAATTATAGTAACTCTTTTTAGAATTTATAATATTATATTCAATATAAGATATAAAAAAACTGGATTTTTGTTTTGATGAATCAGTATTCTCAATGGAAGGGGTATGGATGAAGGAAAATAATGAATTTAAAGTAACAACTGATATAATAGAAGAGTGCTTAAGGGAGTGCCTGGAAAATGAGGATGAACATGAAAAAAAAGATAAACCACACCATGTTAGTAGTAGATAAAGGTGTGGTTCTCATTACAATTAATTAATCGATTGAATATTTTTTTTCCAGGTGCCTGAAGGCAATTACCAAAACTGAAGTTATAACTAGATATATTACAGCAGCTATTATAAAGGGAGTAATGGTAAAATCACGGGTCACTACTTCCTTTGCTGCTCTTAAAAGATCCCCAACTCCAATAGTTGCAACTAATGCAGAATCTTTTATTAGATTTATACTTTCATTGCAAACAGGAGGAAGTACATTTCTGGTAGCCTGTGGAATTATTATCTTTGTCATAGTTTGGTAATAACTCATTCCCAAGACCCTGGAAGCTTCATACTGACCCTTGTCTATGGATTCAATACCAGCTCTGAATATCTCTGCTAAGTATGCAGCATAATTTATAGTAAAAGCAAGTCCGGCAGCAGCTAGAGGAGATAGTCTTATGCCAATTACAGGAAGACCAAAATAGGCAAAAAATAGCTGTAAAAGTAGAGGAGTTCCTCTAAAAGCCCAGGTGTACAAACTTAATATAGTTTTTAGTGGCTTAATTTTAGATATTTTACCTATTGCTACTATACATCCTAAAGGTATGGAAAATACAGCAGTTATAAGAAATAATTCTCCAGTTATTAGACTTCCCTTTAATATAAATCCTGTAATGTCCATAAGATTATCCAATTAAATCACATCCTAACTTTTTATTTTGCTATTATATCTTTACTGAACCACTTTTGGGATATCTTATCTGCAGTTCCATCTTTCTTCATAGAATCCAGTGCTTCATTTAACTTATCTTTAAAAGCTGCATCGCTTTTTCTAATACCAACACCATAATCTTCTTTCCCAAAATTGTCATCAAGTATTTTATATAATCCGGGTTTTTTCTGTAAATAATATCTCCCGACAACCTCATCTACCACAACAGCATCAATACGTCCCTGGTTTAAATCCAGTAGAGCTTCTGTATTATTTGAATATTTTCTCACTTCTTTTAAGGATTTTGAAGTGGCGGTATCCGACTTCAATGCAGTTTCACTGCTGCTCCCAAGTTGAAGTCCTACGGTTTTACCTGATAAATCTTTCTTAGTCTTTATATTTGAGTTGTTTCTCACTACAATTATCTGTTTGTTTTGAAGATATACTTTTGAAAAAGATATCTGCTTTTTCCTGTCTTCTGTTATGGTTAGACCGTTCCATATAACATCTATGTCCTTGTTGTTTAGACTGAGAATAATACCATCCCATTCTACAGGCTTAAAGACTACATTTACCCCCATTTTCTTTGCAGCGGCTTTGGCCATGTCTATGTCAAACCCTACGATTTGACCTTTTGAATCCCTAAATCCCATTGGGGGGAAACTGTCGTCTAGGCCAACTACAAATTTACCCTTTGATTTTATGTCATCCCAGGATGTATCTGTTTTTTGAGATTGTCCACATCCTGAAAATATTGATGTCACAATAAATACCATGATTGCTAAAATACTTAATTTTTTTTTCATTTTAATTGCCTCCCTTTTATATAAATCAATTACAATAAATATTATAATTTACCGTGGTAAATTTGTAAACTGATAAATTAAAAGTATATAGAGCTGTTAAGTGTGAAAAAATGCTGATTGAATTGTAGTCAAACTACAATTCAATCAGCATTTGATAACTTTTAATAAATACTATTTAAGTAGAGCTTTTGCAGCAGCCTTTATATCATTCTTTCCTAAGATAGCAGAAATTACGGAGATGCCATCCACTCCAGTAGATAATACATCTTTGAAATTCTGCTCATTAATTCCACCTATGGCAACAGCAGGTATGCTTATACTATTGTATATTTTACGTAGACCTTCTATACCTATTGGCGTATCTATATCCTTTTTAGTTCCAGTGAAAAATATAGCTCCTATTCCAATGTAATCTGCACTATTTTTTTGTGCATCTACAGCTTCTTCCACAGTACCTGCAGATATTCCTATTATTTTATCCCTGCCCAATATCTTTCTGGCTGCGACTAAGGGCATGTCGCTTTGACCAAGATGTACACCATCTGCATCTACAGCTTGAGCTATATCCAGTCTGTCATTTATTATGAAAGGAACTTTGTAATAATCAGTAACTTCCTTAATCTTCAGTGCTAATTTGTAAAATTCCCTTGTGGAAATGTTTTTTTCTCTTAGCTGAACCAAAGTGACGCCGCCTGAAATTGCATCTTCTACAGCTTTGGATAGATCAATATTTTTTAAAAAACTTCTGTCTGTAACCAAATATAGACTATAATCTATTTCCATACTATTTTGGCACCTTCTTTTAAATTTTCTTCACTTAACTGATATATGCAGTCTATGAGCTTAATTCTAAAGCTTCCAGGTGTATTTGCTGCTTTAAAGGCTTCTTCTCCAGCTATATTCATTGAGAGTATGGCATTTACAGTAGCTGTGAATTTATCTTCAGATGCTCCACAGGCAGCTCCGCAAAGGGCACCCAGCATACAACCGGATCCAGTAACTTTAGTAAACATTTCTGTGCCGTTTTCAATTACAGCACTTCTTTTACCATCTGTTATGAAATCCTTTTTACCGGTGGCAGCAACTGTGCACTTGTATTTTTGAGATAAAGCTATGCAGCATTCTAAGGCACCTTCTCCAGTATCAAAGGAATCTACACCTTTTACATTGGAGGATTGTCCTGCCAAAAATTTAATCTCTCCTATGTTTCCCTTTATGACATCAATTTTTCCAACCTGGAGTATTCTGTTTATAACTTGAATTTTTTTTGGCACGGCGGCACAGGCTACAGGATCTAATACTACGGGGATATCATGGATTTTTGCAGAAGTGCTGGCTAAAACTGCGGCTTGTTCCTGCTCTTTATTAAGAGTTCCTAAATTTATGTACAGGGCAGATGATAATTTGACAAAATCAAAAACCTCATCATAGGCCTCACACATAGCAGGGGAGGCACCATAAGATAGGAGAATATTTGCACAGTCATTTATGGTAACATAGTTGGTAATACAGTGGACAAGAGGTATTTTATTTCTAACCTCTGATAATATTTTTGTTACTTTGTCTAGATTTATATTGTTCAATTTTTTAACCCCCTTTAAGTTTAAAAATAATTTCTTCTATTAAAAAGTTATACCGGCTTTTTTATAAACTTCTATAAAATGTCCAACAGGGCCAACTCCATGACCAATGGGAAATGAATTTTCTATTGCCTTAGTTATATATTGCTTTGATAGGTTTACTGCCTTTTCAATATTGTGTCCTTTGGCTAAATAGGAAGCTATAGCGGAAGATAAAGTACATCCTGTTCCATGAGTGTTTTTAGTGTTTATTCTATGACCTTTAAGGGATAATACCTTATTATCGTGAAGCAAAATATCATTGGCATCATTGCATCTATGGCCTCCCTTTACGAGTATGCTCCTTGCACCCAGTTCTTTTATTTTAAAAGCTGCACTTTCCATATCTTTTTCATTTTTAATTTTTAGTCCGCTGAGAACTTCTGCCTCTGGAATATTTGGAGTTATTACATCTGCAACATTTACCATAGTTTTTATTGCTGTTTCTGCTTCAGGTTTTAAGAGAGAATATCCGCTTTTTGATATCATTACCGGATCGAGTACTATATTTTTGGCCCTATATTCTATTAAGAGCTTTTTTATTACAGATATGGTTTTACTATTTGAAACCATTCCGATTTTTACTGCATCTACTTCGATATCGTCAAATATGGATCTTATTTGAGCCTCCACAATTTCAGGAGTTACGTCCAGTACATCTTGTACACCTATAGTATTTTGGGCTGTAACGGCAGTGATTACACTCATTCCATACACGCCAAGTGCACTCATGGTTTTTAAATCAGCTTGTATTCCCGCACCACCTGAGCTGTCAGAACCTGCAATTGTCAATACTTTTTTCATTAAAAACACCTCTAATTTTGTATTTGTTTAAGCAACTCCAAGGTTCTAAAGAAGCTAGGAGTGCTGGCAGTGATAGACACCGTATAAATATAAAAGGTGTATGCGGAAAAGCATACACCTAATAAAAATCAAAAGTCATGTGAAATTGCTTCCCTACGCCAGTTTTATCTGGATCAGGTTCAAAGGGTTAGAGAATATCTCTTCTCAGCTATATAAAGCACCCCCACAGCCTATTTTATTTTAAACTCATTATACTACCTTGATAAAAATTTGTAAATCAATTTTAAATTTTATTCTTCTGGTTCAGATTTTGTAGGATTAGAGGTCTTTTTATTTAAGCCAAGTATAAAATAGAAAGCTAGTATAAGTAAGAACCAGAAACATCCTACAATAAGAGCAATCCTAGTATCTGGGCTAAAAGCTAGCATTACGATGACGAAAGCTAAAAATGCCAGTACAATCCAGTTAAGATAAGGATATCCAAACATTGGAAAATGCAACTTTTTTATTTCTTCCGGAGTAAGTCTTTTTCTAAACTTCATCTGTGCTATCAGTATAATGCCCCAAGTCCAAATTGCACCAAGTGTAGCTACACTTGTAATGTAAGTAAATACCTTTCCAGGTACCAGAAAATTAAGAACAACTCCAATTAACATAAAAAATGCAGAAATCAAAATGCCAGTAGCTGGAACATGGGTTTTACCAAGCTTACTAAACTTTTTTGGTGCTGTTCCCTGCAGGGAAAGATTGTACAGCATACGTCCAGTACTGAAAATGCCGCTGTTACAGGAAGATAAAGCTGCAGTCAATACTACAAAGTTTATAATACCTGCTGCTGCAGATACACCCAATTTGCTAAATGTTAAGACGAAAGGACTTCCAGTTGTACCAAGGGTATTCCATGGATAGAGTGACATTATTACAAAAAGTGCACCTACATAAAATATAAGTATTCTCCAAAGTACTTTGTTGATAGCTGACGGTATCGTTTTCTCAGGATTCTTTGCTTCACCTGCTGTAACGCCTATGAGCTCTGTGCCCAGATAAGCAAACATAACCATTGTTACTGCAAGCATAGGTCCCCATCCACCTTTAGGGAAAAATCCTCCATGTGTCCATAGATTTGAAATTCCGATAGGTTTTCCACCATTACCGAAACCAAATATAATCATGAGCAACCCTAGTACTATTATTGCAATAATTGTAACTACTTTGATAATTGCAAACCAGAATTCAAATTCACCGTAGGCTTTTACTGCAATTAGATTTACGCATGTCATTATAATAAGTGCTGCCAGTGCAGGTATCCACTGAGGCATAGTTGGAATCCAGAATTTAACGTATACGCCTACAGCTGTAATTTCAGCCATACAGGTTACCACCCACATAAACCAATAAGTCCATCCAGTCATATATCCTGCCAATGGACTTATGAATTCATTGGCATAGGCGCTAAAGGATCCGGAAACAGGATAGGAAGTCGCCAACTCACCTAGAGCTCTCATTATGACAAACATAGCTAGTCCAGCTATAATGTAAACCAATAGAATTGCTGGCCCAGCTGTTTGAATAGCAGTAGCAGAACCTAAAAATAGCCCTACGCCAATTGCTCCTCCCAGGGCTATCAATTGAATATGACGTTCTTCTAAGCCACGCTCGAGATTCTCATTTAATGCATCTTGTTTACTCATTGTGTTCCTCCTTAGTTGGTTAAATAAACCTTAGGATAATTACTTTAAAATTATTTAATTTAAAAATTTATCACCTTCTATGGCTATCATACATTATTTAGAATATTCTCAACTAAATAATAGCATATTTTCATTTACATAACAACTAGTATTTAAAATTTTCATTGAATTTACAATTATTTTAGATTTAAATAATGTTATTTAAAAAATATAAAAATAGTAAGATAAAAGTCATATACTGTTTCACAATATGAATATTATTATAAATTTGCTTTTATACTGCCTCTTGACCACAGGTGATATTTGTGATATTATACTTTTGTCACTTGCCGAAGTGGTGGAATTGGCAGACGCAACGGACTCAAAATCCGTCGATAGTGATATCATGCGGGTTCGACTCCCGCCTCCGGCACCATAGATGTAGAACAAAAAGAACACTTTGGAATTTTCCAAAGTGTTCTTTTTGTTCTATTCTTAAAAAATAGAACAGATCAAAAGATCAATGTGATTTCTTTAAAATAATGTTGACCTGGTCGGTTCATGAGAATATAATATTATATAAACCGATTCGGTTTATATAATGATTCTAAGGTTCTTAAAAAAAAATTTTCTCATAGGTAAATCACTGCAAGCCTTAGAATTACCTCATCCAGGCGCGTAGCAGTGTTTATCTCTCTTTAAAAAGTCAACAATATTAGCAATAGTAGCGTTTGGATGAATTTTGAGAGGTGAGCTTTTTGAAAAAATTTTTTAATTTGCCTGTAGAGAAGCAAAATAAAATCATAGATGTAGCACTTAAATCCTTTGGTAAAAATGGCTATAAGAAAACTTCCATAGGGGACATTGCTGCTGCAGCAGGAATTTCAAAATCCATGGTGTTTCATTACTTTGGTACAAAAAAAGCTTTGTATTTTTATTTAATTGAGCTATGCGACAATATTATTATGAAAGAAGTTGATGAAAAATTTAATTATAAGGTTACTGATTTCTTTGACAGAATTAAGCTTTCATCTAATATTGAAATTTCTGTTATGAGGAAACACCCTGCAATTCCATCCTTTTTAACAAGCATGTATTTTGAAAATGACGGGGAAGTAAAAGGTGATATAAAAACCATTATTCTAGCAAAAGGTGTAGATTTTAGGAACAAAATTGCTTTTGATGGTGTAGATTTTTCAAAATTTAAGGAGAATGTTGATCCAAAGCTTGTTATAAAGATACTTCTTTGGCTTACTGATGGATATATGAATCAATTGTCAAATAGGACAGCAATAAATTATGAAGCTTTTTTTAAGGAATTTGAAGAATGTATTGATTTACTCAGAGACAATCTTTATAAGGAGGAATATGTATGAATCCCTATGTGTTGGATTTCAGCAACATTGATAAATCAGATCTACCTTTAGTGGGCGGTAAAGGTGCTAATTTAGGAAAACTGTCTAAAATCAATGATATTATGTGTTCCAGAAGGTTTTTGTATAACTACTGAAGTCTATAAAAAAATTGTCTGTGACAATTCTGAATTTAATAGCGTAAATGATCAATTATCTTTTTTAAAGATAATTGACAAAAGAAAAATCAGTGAATTCAGTAAAAAGGTTCGGGAGATTATAGAACAGATACCTATCCCGATGGAGATTATAGAAGAAGTCTTGCATTACATTTCAAAGCTTGGCGAGAAAAATGCATATGCAGTGCGTTCAAGTGCTACGGCAGAAGATTTGCCTCTAGCTTCTTTTGCTGGTCAGCAGGATATCTATCTCAATATTAAGGGAATGAATAATATATTGAAATATGTAAAAAAGTGCTGGGCGTCACTTTATACGGACAGAGCGGTAATTTATCGTATACAAAATAATTTTGATCATCGAAAGGTGTATCTCTCTGTAGTAATACAAAAAATGGTTTTCTCCCAGGCCTCAGGGATAATGTTTACTGCAGATCCTGTAACTTTCAACAGAAAGGTAACATCTATTGATGCAAGTTTTGGCCTTGGTGAAGCTCTTGTATCAGGTCTGGTTAATCCAGATATCTATAAAGTGAGAGAAGGAAAAATACTGTATAAAAAGATATCTATCAAAAAACTCGCTGTTTCGGCACTGCAAAATGGTGGTACAAAAGGGAAGGACATTGATACTGCAAAGCAAAATATACAGACCCTTCGGGATGAGCAAATTTTACAACTGACAAATATAGGCAGAAAGATTGAGAATTATTTTGGATGTCCACAGGATATAGAATGGTGCCTTTGTGAAGGTAAATTTTATATTGTTCAAAGTAGGCCTATAACTACATTGTATCCTGTACCATCAGAGGCTGTGGATGGAAAAAATCATGTATATATTTCATTTGGGCACAGACAGATGATGACTGAAGCCATGCGGCCACTAGGAATATCTCTTTTTCAAACTTTATTCAAGCAGATGGTTGGCACTCCCATGAATGAAATGGGCGGAAGGCTTTATATTGATGTATCCCGTGAACTTTCCTCGCCATTTATCAGGATGTCTTTTTTCAAAGGAATGGATGCGGTAGATGTCTTAATGAAGAATGCTCTTGCTGATCTTGTAAAGCGAAAGAATTTTATCAAGACTCTGTATAGGAAGAAGACAGCTATGGCTTCAAAATCAATGTGGCTGAAATGGATACTATTTACTATAAAAGATTACAGAGCAAACAACCCTGCTATTCTCAGCAATATCAAAGCTTTTGGACCAGGTGCCCACAGTATGAAATTTGAACAGAACTTGATAGAGGCAAAACAAAAAAAACATGAAATTATAAACCGTCTTGAAAGATTGCACGGTGGAAAGGGAAAAGCAAGGAAGTTCAAAAAGGCAGTTAGCGTCCTGCGCAATTATGCCGGTTATCGTGAGTTTAACAAGTATGTTTTGGTATGGTATGACTGGATTATTAAACAGACATTTATGAAAGAAGCAGATGCTTTAGTCCATAAGGGTATAATACAGGAAAGAGAAGATATATATTATTTGACTTTTGAGGAATTTAGAAAAGTTGTTGAGGCACATGAAATAGATTACAATATCATAAGTAAGAGAAAAAAAGATTATAAGACTTTTCAAAAACTTACGCCTCCACGTGTTATAACCTCCGAAGGTGAGATCATAACAGGGCAATATAATAGGGATAAAATACCTAAAGGTGCTATGGCGGGAGTACCTGTTTCATCTGGAAGCGTTGAAGGCCGGGCACGTGTTATTTTAAGAATGGAGGATGCGGATATAGAGGAAGGCGATATACTAGTTACAAAATTTACTGATCCCAGTTGGACTCCGCTGTTTGTATCCATCAAAGGTTTGATTACTGAAGTAGGTGGAATGATGACACATGGAGCTGTTGTTGCAAGGGAATATGGTCTGCCTGCAGTGGTAGGTGTTGAAAATGCTACGAAATTGATCAAAGATGGACAGAGAATAAGGCTGAATGGGGAAGAAGGATATGTGGAAATTTTGTAATGGGGTGCATAATAAATTATTTGGAGATGAATTTTAATGAGAATAATTTCCGTTTTGATATCATAGGTATTTTATATAGTAACTTTTTCGGCTGCATTAATTATTTATGCATAATTTTTTTGGAATGGTGCATTGTGAACTGTGAATTAAATAAAATGTATTTAAAGATAAAGATAGTATAATTATATTCCACTTGCATTTAGTATACCATGGGAATTATAATTAATTATGGGATATGAGAATTATATTAAAAAAGATTTAAGGGGGTAATGCAAGTGGAATATCAATTTTCACCCATAAGATTTGATAATAGGGGATATATTCGAGATTCGGTATTTTCTATTTTACGTAATGCCATACTGGATGGAAAATTAGAGCCAGGCCAAAGATTAGTGGAGCGCAGTATTGCAGAACAGTTGAAGATAAGCAGGACTCCAGTACGTGAGGCAATCCGTCAACTCCAATATGAAAGGTTAGTAACATATATTCCACGTAAAGGTGTAGTAGTTTCTGGATTTAGCAAGGATGATATCGAGGAAATTCAACTTATTAGAACTACATTAGAGGCATTGAGCTGCAGCATTGCGGCTGGAAAAATCAATGATGAAGAATTGGACTATTTGAATTCAATTGTTAATCAAATATCAGATGAATGTGAAAAGGAAAATAACGGAAAGTTAAGCATGCTGAATAAAAGGTTTCATGAATGTATATGGAAAGCAGCAGATAGCCCACATTTATATTATTTTATAAATACACTCTGTGAATATGTTAATAAATTCACCCATTTGACCTATACTAAGCCTGGTAGAATCCAAGAAGTTATATTAGAGCATAGAGCAATAGTTAATGCTTTACAAAAACATGATAGTTCTGCTTCTTATGAAGCCATGAAAAAGCATGTAGAGAAATCTGGCCAGATATTTCTTAAAATGGCTTATTCAAATAAGAATAGTTGATGATGTCATTTATATGCAGTGAATATGTTTAGAAGTAAGTTACAGGGATTGGCGATTTTAATTGATAAAAAAGAGTTTGTTAAATAATAAATTTTCTGAAAATTTATTGAATTTATTATTTAAGGGTGCTATAATAAAGTTGGAAAAATTAGTTGTAGAATATAATGGTAGGAAATAAGGATTAAGTGTTGATATAAATTATGGTAATTAATCAGGTAAATTTATAATAAGATGAAAGGTTTATTGTGTTAAAATGGTATACGGTATACCATTTTAACACAAATTAAATCGCTACTATTGAATATTAAGTTAATTTGTCAAAAATAAAAAAAGTTATAGAGTAAAGGAATAATGAAGCATTAAAAATATATATTTTATCGTAAAATGGTATACCGTATACCATATATTAAAAATTTTGTCTAAATTCGATTGGCAGTTGCTCAAAGTTACTGGGAGGTTAAGAAAATGACTGAGTTTGATTCTATTAAATTAAAAGTTAAAGAGGGATTGGTAGAAGATTCCCGTAAGGGCATTGTTAGAATGAATCGAGAGGATATGGAGCAACTAGGAGTAGATACGGGAGATGCTATAAGTATAGAGGGTAAAAGGATTACTGCAGCAAAAGTTTATCCATCTTTTAATGATATTTACGGTCAGCCATTGATCCAAATGGATGGAATAGTTAGACATAATGCTGGTGTGGGAATAAACAGTGAAGTGACGGTAAGTAAAACTGAAGTTAAAATAGCGCGTAAGGTAGTGCTTTCCCCGCTTGAAAATTTCTATGATTGGACACAAAAAGATGAAATTGAGATAAAGAATATGTTGAAAGGAATGCCGATGCTCTGTGAGGATGAATTGTCTTTAACTCTCTTTGGCAGCAATGAGTGCAGTTTTCTTGTAAGTGGAACAACACCGTCGGGAGTAGTTAAAATTAATAAAGAAACTGATATTATTTTTGTACAACCTGAGCTTGGCATTAATGGATCGAGAATTACATATGAAGATATAGGTGGATTAGATGAGCAGGTTCAAAAAATAAGAGAAATTGTGGAATTACCTTTAAAGTACCCTAATGTCTTTAAAAGATTAGGTGTTGAGCCACCTAAAGGTATACTACTCTATGGCCCCCCAGGTACAGGAAAGACTTTAATTGCCAGAGCGGTTGCTTCTGAGACAAAGGTCTATTTTGTCCATGTAAATGGACCGGAAATAATGAACAAGTTTTATGGGGAAAGCGAAGCAAAATTAAGAGAAATCTTTAAAGAAGCAAAGAGCCGGGCTCCAAGTATAATTTTTTTAGATGAGTTGGATTCTATTGCACCCAAGAGAGAAGATGTTCATGGTGAAGTTGAAAAAAGAGTGGTAGCTCAACTCCTTGCGCTCATGGATGGTTTGGAAAATCGAGGTCAAGTTATTGTAATCGGTGCCACAAATATACCCGATTCTTTGGATCCTGCACTTAGACGTGCTGGAAGATTTGATAGAGAAATTGCAATTATGCCCCCTAATAGAGAAGGCAGGCTTAAAATACTGCAGATTCATACGAGATGTATGCCTCTTGATAAAAATGTGAAATTGGATAAGCTGGCCAAAATTACTTATGGATTTGTTGGTTCAGATCTTTCAGCACTGTGTAAAGAAGCAGGAATGATAGCACTTAGAAAAGTTTTGTCAAAAATTACAGATGACAATAATATTCCTCCTTTTAAGGTTTCAATGGATAATTTTACTGATGCACTGAGAGAAATAGAACCTTCATCTACCCGGGAATATTACTCAGAAATTCCAGATGTAAAGTGGAATGATATAGGTGGATTAGATAGGACTAAAAAAGTTTTGCAAACTTTAGTGGAACTTCCGCTTCATGATCCTGATCTGTGTAAAGAGTATGAGTTTACGCCGCCTAAGGGCATTTTGTTAACAGGTCCTTCAGGCACAGGTAAAACTTTATTGGCAAATGCAGTTGGAAGCTCCGCTAAAATAAACTTTATAAGTATAAATGGCCTTACATTAATCTCCCACTGGATGGGGGAATCAGAAAGGACCTTACATGATGTATTTGTAA
This sequence comes from Clostridium sp. MT-14, assembly GCF_042436595.1. NCBI lineage: Bacteria > Bacillati > Bacillota > Clostridia > Eubacteriales > Clostridiaceae > Clostridium > Clostridium sp. MT-14. Next base: position 210,686 of record NZ_JBHMIY010000002.1, on the reverse strand, counting down.
AAGCTAAACAAACTGCACCTTGTATTTTGTTTTTCGATGAATTGGATGGCGTTGTCCGTTCCCGCTCTTCAAGTACAAACAATTTGAGAGACAGGCTCATAAGCCAGCTTATACTGGAATTTGATGGTTTAGAAAAAGTTCAAGGAGTTACGGTATTAGCTGCGACTAATAGAATAGATTTAATTGATTCTGTTTTACTTAGAGAAGGACGGTTTGAATACATACTGAAGTTATCTCTGCCTAAAATTGACGAAAGGGAATCGATTTTAAAAATCCATTCTAAGGGACTGCCTGTTTCGGAAGATGTAGATTTTAGGAAGCTAGCCGAAAAAACCAGAGGAATGAGCGGTGCGGAATTAGCTACATTGTGCCATAAGGCTTCATTTATGACGCTTATGTTGTCCATAGAAAATGGCTTGAAAATGAAGATAAGTCAAGATATCTTTAATCAATCCATTGATGAAATAAATAATCAAAAGAAATTTGGGGAGGTGATTAGAACAAAGTCTCAGCATTGAAATTTTTCACAATATTAACCATTAAAGAAAGGAAGGTGGAACAAGGTGTCAAGTCAAAATTTATTTGATGAACCAGGGTTGAAGCAGATCACAGTTTGGGGTAGAGGAGTATATGAAAATAAAGAAGCTCGCGATGTAGTAGTTTCTTTAACAGAAGCAGCTGCGTTAGAGGGAAAATATGTTCAAGCATGGGAGAACTATGTTGATCTTCCCGACCGTATTTATGTTCCGGTAAGGGCATATGGGAAAATTGGTACTCAGGAAATCGAGTCCAGATATGTTTATGAAAATGAAGCTCCTGACATTGTGGTTCTTACAGAAGAAACTCTTGTAAAAGGTGTGGATATTTTGTCTGGAATAAAGCCGGGGGCAGTGCTGGTAGTAAATACAAGGCGTTTGCCGGAATATCTATTTGGATTCATTAAAAAGAATACAGAAAACCTTTCAAAAATTGTTACAGTGGATGCAAATAGCCTTTCAAAATCTATTATTACTCTTTCAGGTGCTGAAGGTGCTACAGATGCATCGGGAATAGGAAAAGGTATTGGTGCTGTACTGGCTGCTGCTGTTGTTAAAGGCACAAAAATTGTGAAATTTGATAATTTGCTTCAAATTGTTGCCAATAAAAATGCTGCTAAAAAAGCTTATGAACAATCAATTGTTGTAGATGTAGATACTATACCAAAAGCTTCTGTGTAATAGTTAAAAAATATTAAGGAGGTGCTGTAAAATGGCTGTACCGTATGAAAAGATTCCCTTTGCAGGAACTGTACCTTCTCCCCAGAAAGAAAATGAAGGTATGATTACTGGTAATTGGCGTACTAGAAGGCCAATATTGGATTCTGAAAAATGTGTGGAGTGTCAAACTTGCTGGATTAGTTGCCCTGATTCCTGTGTGAATCTCATGACTAAAGATAGCCCTATTACCTTTAATTTAAAATATTGTAAAGGTTGTGGAATTTGTGCTGAAGTATGTCCAGTAGGAGCAATTACTTTAGTACCCGAACTGGATTTTAAAGATTGAGTTTATATTAACAGGAGGTGAATTGAAAAATGAAAAGCAATATAAAAAGAATGTCAGGGTGTGTGGCGACAGCTAATGCAATTAAATTGGCTAATGTGGATGTTATATGTTCATATCCAATCCGCCCATATACTGGAATTATGTCAGAGCTGGCAAGGATGGTGGCAGATGGAGAATTAGATGCTGAATTTGTTCTAGGTGAAGGGGAACATGGGCAGTTAAGTGTGGTTTATGGAGCTTCCGCTGCTGGGGCCAGGGCTTTTACAGGCAGCTCAGGAGTAGGTGTAACCTATGCTATGGAGGTGTATTCACCGATTTCAGGAGAAAGGCTTCCACTTCAGATGGCAATTGCAGATCGTACTTTAGATCCGCCGGGTGATTTTGGTTCAGAGCATACAGATGCTCTATGCTGCCGTGACCAAGGGTGGATTCAGGGATGGGCTTCTACACCTCAGGAGGCACTGGATTTGAGCCTTATGTATTACCGCATTGGTGAGGATCCACGTGTTCTTTTGCCGCAGTATGCCTGTCAGGATGGATACTTTGTATCCCATATTCTTGGTGAAGTAGATGTACCGTCTCAAGAGCAGGTGGATGCATTTTTGCCGCCTTATAAAAACCGTCACGTGTTGGATACAAAAAATCCTGTAATTATAGGACCGCAGATGGAACCTGAGATGGGACCTGGGACTCAATATCAAAGACATATGGCCGTAGAAGGGGTGTATAAAGTATTTGAAGAAGTTCATGAGGAATTTGCGGATATATTTGGACGTAAATATGATCCCTGGCTTGAAGAATATATGACTGATGGGGCTGAATCGGTTATTTTCATCCAGGGAGGACATGCCGAAACAGCTAAGAATGTGGCAAAGCATTTGAGAAATCTAGGTGAAAAAGTTGGTGTAGTTAGGCTGCGTACACTGCGTCCTTTCCCAACTAAACAGGTACGTGAAACCTTGAGTAAATTTAAAGTAGTAGGTGTGGTGGATAATTCAGTTAATTTCGGAATATCCTGTGGAGCAGGTGTTCTTCTTACCGAAGTCAGAGCAGCTCTATATAATAATGATAAAAAAGTGGAAACCATTGGATTTGTAGCAGGACTTGGTGGTTCCATGATTACTCAGGATGAGTTCTATAAAATGTTTAATATTATGAAAAATGTAGCCAAAACCGGGAAAAATGAAAAACAGAGTTATTGGTCGCCGTTTGAATTGTAAATATGAAAGGAGGAAGTCAAGTGTTAGAAGAAATTAAATCTATTAAGGAAGCACCAAAAGAAGAATATTATGTTCCAGGTCATCGTACTTGTGCTGGGTGTGGGCCTGCACTGCAATATAGATTAGTTGCCAAAGCAGCAGGCAAGAATACGATTTTTATCGGACCTACGGGTTGTATGTACGTCGCAAACACCAGTTATGGATGCGGACCTTGGGCTGTTCCATGGATACATGCGCAAATTACCAATGGTGGAGGAGTTGCCTCTGGAATATCAGCAGCATTTAAAGCTATGATACGTAAACATAAAACCGATGCAGAATACCCTAATATCATTGTAATGGCCGGTGACGGCGGTACTTCTGATATTGGAATACAGTCATTATCTGCTGCTTTTTACCGCGGACATAATATAGTATTTATTTGCTATGATAATGAATCCTATGCCAACACGGGAATTCAAGCCTCTCCAACTACACCTTATGGAGCATGGACTACTTTTACTCCAGCTGGTCCTGTAGTTCCAGAAGGTAGAAAACTTATGCCTAAGGACATTACCAAGATCATGGCTCATGGCCATCCTGAATTAAAATATCTGGGAACTGCATCGGTGGGTTATCCTCTGGATTTGATGAATAAAGTGCGTAAAGCTTGCAATGCGGAGGGGCCAGCTTTTCTCTATATCCATGCACCATGTCCAAAAGGATGGAGCTTCCCGGCAGAAAAAACAGTTGAAATTGCTAAATTGGCAGTTCAAACAGGTATGATACAGTTGTATGAACTTGTAGATGGAAAGTATAAACTGACTTATAAACCTGCTAAGTTGAAACCAGTCAGTGAATATATAAAATATCAAGGACGATTCAATCATCTTAAACCTGAACACATTGAAAAACTTCAGAAATTTGCAAATCAGCGTATGAAAGAAGTTGGAATAGAATACCGTGTACCTCCAGTGGTAGAATAATAAATTTTAGTTAAAATATATTAGTAGTAGCAATATCTGTAATCAAGTGGCTCTTAGATTCAGATGGAGTTTGTTAATAGTGAATGCTTTTCTCCATCTGGATCTTATTATCAGTATTCTTAATACCTTTGGCACTTGGAATACGTCATCCTTTAGTTGAAGAACTTATCCCAGGATAGATTTATTGATTCCGGGGTTCTAATTGAAAGAAAGTAAGGTGATAAAAAAGTAGATATTGTAAGCTGACTCATTAATTTGAGTGGGATCTTTGAAAATTAAATATTAATTTAAGGAGGAATAATGCATGACTAATGTTGATGAGATGAGAGTTAAAAATATCAATGCATATGGATCAATCCTCGGAAACCGTTGGGTTCAACTTATAGCTGCTGTCATTGCCATGATAATGATTGCCAATCTGCAGTATGCCTGGACTTTATTTACTACTCCATTAGTTGCACAATTAAAATCATCTCTAGCTGTCATTCAGTATGCTTTTACTCTGTTTATCATGTTTGAAACCTTTGTTCAGCCGGCAGGAGGATATCTGCTTGACAGATTTGGCTCTAAACTGATGTTTGTCATTGCAGGCCTATTTATTGGAGTGGGCTGGAGTATGATGGGACAAGTGAATTCTGTAAGCGGCCTGTATTTTGCCTATGCTGCGGCAGGAGTTGGCGCAGCAATTATCTATGGTGGTTGTGTTAGTGTGGCAATTCGCTGGTTTCCAGATCGAAGGGGTATGGCTTCCGGTATAATAGCAGGTGCTTTTGGTCTTGGCTCAATGCCTTTTGTGCCGGTAATTGATAGATTATTACAAAACAGCGGTGTTGCACAAACTTTTCTGGTTACTGGAGTTTTACAGGGTGTTGTAATCATAATTGTAGCTTTGATTTTGCGTTATCCTGTTGGTTCGAAAATGCCTAGTAAAAAAGAAAAAATTGCCAAGTTAGATCAATCTCAAATTGGGTTCAGTCCTACACAGATGCTGAAAACTCCAAATTTCTGGCTTATATGGTCCATGTTCTTTTCTATTAGTGTAGGTGGGCTGATTATTACAGCTAATACCAAACCTTTTGGAAAGGAAATGGGAATAGCCTCTTCGATTATTGTGTTGGCAGTCATGTTAAACAGCCTCGCAAATGGAATAGGAAGGGTTTTCTGGGGATGGATTTCAGATAGATTAGGCCGTCCTAGAACTATGTTCATATCTTTCGGCTTAAATGCAATATTCTTGTTTATTTTACCTGTCATAGGTGGTAATGGTATCCTCTATGTAATTTGTATGATGTGTATAATGTTTACCTGGGGACAGCTCTTTTCGTTGTTTCCACCGACTAACGCAGATGTATTCGGTTCCACTTATGCTGCTACCAACTATGGATTTCTCTATAGTGGAAAAGGAATAGCCTCTATTTTAGGTGGAGGTCTAGGAGCATACCTCGCTAGTTCTTATGGATGGAACGTAGTATTTTCATGTGCTGCAATACTTTCCTTATATGCCTGTATAATGTCACTGGTTTTGCCTCGCATACCAAAACCAGTGAAAAAACAGCCTGTGGTAAGTAAGGAAGAAGTTACTAAAGCTACTGATTAATATTTACCTAAAATATTTTTAAAGCCATTTCATTTCTACCTCTTACACTACACTTACAGTATACCATAAGCTCGAAATCATTTCAATAGTATTTGGTATACCAAATACCAATTCATATAAAGAATATACTGTAAGCTGTTCTAAAAGTTTGGTTTATTAAGCTAAATAAGTATAATTATAGGATAGGAGAAAGGGCTTATATTGTTGCAACAACTATATTGTGGAAATTTTGGAAATTCTATTGGAAATGGTTTTTTATTCTTTCTTTGCCTGATGTAAGTCCATAGTTGTAAAATAAGGTGTAACTTTTATTTTAAGTTATACCTTATTTTTAATGTAGTGTATTATAATTGTATAAGAAGATATTTTCATGTAAAGTATACTTACATAAACTACTTATATATAAGAAGGGAGAATTAGACAATATGGATATTTCATTTTTGGGAGGAGCCCGTGAAGTTGGAGGAAGCTGTATACTGCTGACAATATATAATAAAAATATATTACTGGACTGCGGCATAAGGCAAAGTTCTTCCAAAGATGCCCTTCCTGATTTTAAGTTGATTCAGGATAAGGGGGGCGTAGATGCCATAGTAATAAGCCATGCCCACATGGATCATATAGGCTCCCTTCCAATTATAAGCAGGGAATACCCAGAAGCCAGGATATATACTACCAGGATGACCAAGGATTTGATGAGAGTGCTGCTCTATGACAGTCTAAAAATTATGAACCACAGAGAAGGAGAAATTCCCCTGTATGCGGAAAAGGATGTCATAAGCATGCTGAATCGTGTATTTCCCATAAATTATATGGTTAAATTTACTGTATTCGACAATATAGTTCTTACTTTCTATATGGCAGGGCATATAGCTGGAGCCAGCTGTGTCTATATTACAACTCCAGAAGGTTCATTTTTTTACTCAGGTGATTTTTCTCTGTTTTCTCAGAAAACTGTGGAAGGGTTGAAACTGCCCAAATTAAGACCAGATGTGGCGATTTTCGAATCCACTTATGGTGACAGACTTCATTCAAACAGACAGGTAGAGGAAGAAAAACTTGTTGGTATAATAGATGAGTGCATCAGGGAAAAGGGTAAAATGCTGATCCCGGCCTTTGCTCTTGGAAGGGCGCAGGAGGTAATTCTCATTGTAAAAAAGGCGATGAATAAAAAAGTATTAAAAAATATTAAAGTCTATGTGGATGGAATGATAAGAGATATAAACAGAGCTTATAAATTAAACCCTCTGTATCTTAAAAATTCTCTGGGTAAAAAGATATTGAAAGGGATTGAGCCATTTTATGATGACAACATAATTGCAGTAAAGGATAATGAAACCAGGGAAAATATATTGGAAAGCGAAGAACCTTGTGTGATAATATCAAGCTCAGGCATGCTTACCGGGGGCTATAGCCAGTACTATGCGGAAAAAATAGCTGCTATGGAAAAGGGATATATAGTTATAACCGGCTACCAGGATGAAGAATCACCAGGGAGAAAACTGCTGGATCTTTTGAAAGATGAAGAGGATAAAAAATTATGCATAAATGAAAAAACCATTGAAGTAAAGTGTAAAGTTGAAAAAATAGGCCTTTCAGCTCACAGTGATAAATTTGAAATAAAGTCTTTAATTCATCTTTTAAATCCAAGAAGTATATTTATTGTTCATGGGGACCAAAAAGTAGTTGAGAGTTTTTCAAGAGAACTTTTTTCGGAAGTGACTGGAGAAATATATGCTCCTAAATGTGGGGAAAGTTATGAAATATATGTACACAGACCTCGAAAACAGCGGGAAAGATACATAGGCAAAATCATGAATTCCTATGAAGAATTGGATGAAGGCAATGTGAGAAAGCTATGGGAATTTGTATATGACAATTATGGGAAAAAGCTGTTTACGCTGGAAGAACTCTTCTATATATGGAGAGGCCGTAATAAATTGAAAAATTCTTTTGAGCATTTTCAGAAAATCATAATTGATTCTCCGTATTTTGAGAGCGACAGCAAAAGGTTGTTCTTGTTTGGCTGTCAGGAGGAGGAAAAGGTACGAAAAATTCTAGATAAGAAAGAGCTCAAACCAAATGAATTGAGGGAGATCATATATGAACATTTTGGCAAATTTAATTTTAAAAAAGCCAGCTATATATATGATGAGAAAAAAATTATTTTAAGCTTTGATTTTCCAGCTGTGGTAAACGGAGATATATATGATGTGATGAAAGAATTTCAAGAGGAATGGGGATGGGAAGTTAAAATAAGTAATAGGGTGAATATAAATGCGGTTTCAGAAATAATAAAAGAATTTTTTCAGAAGGAAAATATAAATAAGATATCCTATAGGCTGGAAAAAAATGAAGTTCTGGTAAACTTAAATTCACCAGTCGATATAGAAGAAAGCAAAGAGAGAAAATTTAAGAATATTACAGGAATGGATATTTTGATTAAATCAACGGGGGATTTAGCCACAAAGAATACAGATATTATAGCTGTAAAAGCTGATAATGAATGTGATACTATGGAACAAAACAAAGCTTTACAATTCATTGACGAGTTTTTTCACAGTGAGGAATTCAAACCCTATAAGAAAAGTGTGAAATCCTGCTTGAATAAAAAATATATAGAGCTGTCTTTTATTAGTCCTGTAATAGGGAAAAAATATAAAAGAAGTATTAAAAAAATAGCAGATAGTACAGGTTGGGATATAAGTATTTCAGAAAGTGCAAATCAGAATAAAATAATAGAAATGGCGGTAGTACTTTGCAAAAGAGAAAGCATAGAATTGAGAAAGAATCCGGCTTTTAATAGTTTTGATTTGAGTGTAGAATTGAAAATTAAAGAAGGATGTTTAGAAAACAATAAGGAAAAATTAAAGGATATAAAGAATGAGTTTGAACATAAAACAGGCTGTGTATTAAAATGGTAAATGAAAGTATAAAATATGACTTGTTATATACAGATTTGACAAGTATAAAATAATTTATAGAAGATTTAGACAAAATATGATAATATTATATATAAGTTACAGGAAGGGGACGTGTTAATGAAAAATAGAGATAAAGGTACGAAAACAGCGGAAGTATCAATGTATTTTTCGGAATTTGAAGTACCTCCAATGCAGGATGTTCTGATCATTGGCAAAAGGTCTCCTATTGGTCCGGAGGCAGCTAGAAGAATGGTAGACATGCTTTCTCCAGAACAATATGAAGTGATTAAAATAGAACATAAATATGTGGAGGCAATTGTTCTTAAAAAATCTTTAATAAATTTAATACCTGAAGATAAGTTGATTTCTATCATTATGGAGGAAGGAGGTAAAATTGCTGACGAAACAATGATTATAAAAGCGCAGGTTAGTATAACATTGCATGTTAGTAAATCCGTGGATTTATGATACAAAATGTTTTGAGTATAGCAGATAAAAATTTTTTAAAAGTCAATATGTTCTCAGGGGCGAATTCTATCCAGCACTGTTTTTATGAAAATGATGTTGAGTGTTTTGTAGTTTACAAATCTAATGAATTGGTTGGCATAGTTACAGAAAGAGAATTGATCAGGGCCCATCCCAATAGGATAATTGCAGATGTCATGTCGGATAGATATATATGTGTAAAGGGGAGTACGTATATATGGAAAACATTGGATATATTTAACAAGAATGAAGATTTAGAAATCATATTGGTGGAAGAAAAAAATGTTATTGTGGGATTTATTACAAAAATGATTTTAAAAATTGAATTGGGGAAACATATTGATTTACTTACGGAATTTTATAAAAGTGATTATATATTTTACAATGCTTACAGATTTATTCAGGAAAATAGAAATATTTCAATTATATTTATGGATTTAGATAATTTTGGATTCATAAATAAGAAATATGGGCATATAAAAGGAGACAAAATATTAAAATCAGTGGCCTCTATTTTAAAGAAAAATATTATTGTATCTGATAGTATCTGCTTCTGCAGATATGCTGGGGATGAGTTTGCTATTTTAACATCCTATTCTTCAAGCGAAAATAAGGCATTGGCAGAGCAGCTAATATCATCGATAAAAAAAAGTATTTTCCCAGATAAGATTTTAGTTTCGGTATCTATAGGAATAGCAGAGTATAAAGCAAAAAATCTCCATGAAGAAACTGATATATTAAATTGTATAGATAAATTGATTAATGCTGCAAGTCTAGCTTCTACTAGAGCAAAAAATATTAGCAGCCATTTATTTATAGCAGATGGGATAGACAATATATGTTTTAATGAAAGATGAATGTATTCAATTCACGATGTGTAAAAGTTCAAAGAACAAATATCAAGTATGACAATTTTTGACGGCAGATGAAATCTACCAAAATTGGACTTTGATATTTGAACTTTGAACTTCTTATATATCCTGAACCTGAAAATCGCATGATTTAGAAGTTATTATTTTTTAAGAGAATACTCAATTATTTTGTCTAACAATTGTGTAAAAGACATATTTACAGCATTAGCACTTTTAGGAAAGAGGCTATTTTTTGTCATACCCGGAAGAGTATTTAATTCAAGTACATATGGTGTATTGTCTTTTACTATCATATCCACTCTTACATAACCGGTGCATTTCAAAACCTTCCAGCATTTGAGGCATATTTTTTCTATTTCATTTTGAAGGGATTTTTCCAGCTCTACTATTATTTCTTCTGACCCGCCATCCGCATATTTGGAAGTGTAATCAAAAAAATTAGCCTTGGGTCTTATGGAGATAAGTGGAAGTACCTTACCGTTTAATATACAACAGGTTACCTCGTCACCTTTTATATATTTTTCGATTATAATTTCCCGGTCATAATCAAGAGCTAGCTTTACGGCATCTTCTACATGCTTTTTTTCGGTTACTATACTTGTAGCTACGCTTGAACCACCGCAATTGGGCTTTACAACTACAGGATATCCCATATCATCTAAGTATTTATAGTCTATTTCATCTATTGAATTGATACACAACCATTTTGCAGTATTAATTCCTGTAGCCTTAAATATTTTTTTGCTTATATCCTTATCCATGCATATTCCGCTTGTTAAAGGACCACAGCCTGAATATGGTATATCCATGGTTTCAAATACAGATTGAATTATTCCGTCTTCACCAAATTTCCCGTGAAGTGCGATAAATGCAAAATCTATATCTTTTACTTTTTCAAAAGCATCACTTTTTTTATCTATAACGATAGGTTTTACCTCGTATTTATTTTTATCCAGATAGTTTATTATCTCTTTGCCTGAGTTTAATGAAACTTCCCTTTCTGAAGATATACCGCCCATTATAACCCCTATTTTCATATCAATTCCTCCACATTTATTATTTTACCTACTATTGAATTTTGATATTATTGTTCTCAATAATTATTTTATACATTTACCTTGTAAAATAAAGAACCACATTTGGTCTATTTTGCTTAAGCTGTGGTTTCATATAGGACACTACCCTTTATTTATATGCACAATTGTGTAAAATATATATAGGTGAGGTGAAATCTATTATGTTCTCTGATATGAAAATAAGGGATAATAAATTTGTATATATACAATTAAAAGATTATATTAAAAGTATGATATTGAAGGGATTACTTAGGGCAGATGAAAAACTTCCCTCTTCCAGAGAAATGGCTTCAATGTTAAATATAAGCAGAAATACGGTGATGTATGCTTATGAATTTTTACAGGATGAGGGCTTTGTTTATATAAAAAGAGGAAAGGGCACTTTTGTTTCAGACGTAAAGGTAAATACCCAGGGAAAATGGAATATAGATTGGGAAGATGAAATAAATGAATATGGAAGGCTGTCGGAAAAATTAGATATAATCAAACATGAAACAAAATGGAAAAGTGGAATGATATCTTTTAAAAGCATAGCTCCTGATGAAAATCTTTTTAATATAGAGGAATTTAAAAAATCCTTTTTAAACCGCATGTCCATAGAAGGAAAAAAAATACTGAACTATGGATATGCTCAGGGTTATAAGTTTCTCATAGAATATCTTCTCAAGTATATGGAGAACAAAGGTGTTAATACAAGTGGAAAAGATATAATTATAACAAATGGTTTTACTGAGGGATTTGATCTGGTGCTGTCTTGTCTTACAAACAGGGGAGATAATATATTGTGTGAAAACCCCACTCATAATACGGCTATTAAGATTATGAAATTACATGGACTCAATATAAAAGGGGTCCAAATTGGTAAAGAAGGTGTAGATCTAAATGAGTTAAAAGAAAAATTAAAGGAAGGAAAATTTAAAATTTCCTATTTTATACCTTCTTATCACAATCCTACAGGCATTGTAATGTCTCCCGAAAATAGAGCAAAGTTGTATAATATACTTAAAGGTTATAATATACCTATAATTGAAGATGGTTTTAATGAGGAATTGAGATATTCAGGTGCCCATGTGCTTCCGATAGCTGCTATTGCAGGGAAGGGTAACAGTGTCATATACGTAGGAAGTTTTTCAAAAGTCTTGTTTCCAGGAATAAGGATAGGGTGGATATTGTCAGATAAGGTACTTACGGGATATTTGGAGAGTGTCAAGCGGGCAAGAAATATACATACTTCTTCTTTGGATCAAGCAATTTTTTATGACTATTTGCAAAGTGGAGATTTTAATAAATACATCAAAAAAGCTAGAAGAATATACAGGGAAAAATATGAATTTGCATTGAAATGTGCAAAGAATTATATACCCAATAGGGAAATACTTGGTGAAGGAGGAATGCATATTTTTATAAAACTAAAGGATATAAATTCCAGGCAGCTTTTAGAAAAATGCTGCGAGAGGAATGTTATATTCACTCCTGGAGATATATTTTATGTAGATGACAAGGGACAGGACACTTTGAGACTTGGTTTTTCAAGGGTGAGCAGAGAAGATATAAAAAAAGGTTTTAGCATAATTGGAGAAGAAGCTAAAAAGTTAGGAGGTATATGATGAGAAAATTATCGGATAAAACGCTTTACAGTGGAAACTGGATTAAATTGGAGGAAATAACTTACGAGGGAAAGAAACATGAACAGCTGAAGTGGGAAAGTATAGAGAGAACCAATACTACAAACACGGTTGTAATAATAAGTAAAATGGTTCCATCCAATAGATATATACTTATAAAACAGTATAGACCTACTATAGATAATTATGTTATTGGATTCCCGGCTGGACTTGTGGAAAGTGGAAGTTTACCTGAAAATGCATTGAGAGAGTTAAAAGAGGAAACGGGGTATACAGGAAATGTAAAATCTGTAGGGATTTCTCTGTATTCCAATGCAGCACTGTTGACGGACAAAGTAAGAGTAGTAAAAGTTGAGATAGATGAGAATTTAGAGGAAAATAAGAAACCAAAACAGAATTTAGAAGCAGCAGAAGATATAGAAGTAATTGCCCTGAAAAAAGAAGAGATAAAAAAATTTTTTTTAAAAGAGCAGGCTAGGGGAATTGCTGTGGCCATGGGTCCATGGTATGCTTTTTTTGGAATGGAGAATATATAATCAAAATTGAATTGGGAGTTTGTTTGAAATATAATCACAATTATGATATATTTTTAACATGGACATATTATAATTTGAAATTGCAGGTGTAATTTATGGAAGATTGGCTTTTAAAAAAAGATGATTATATTCCACCAGAAGATAAAGATAAATTTATAGACAAAAGTATTTTTTCTATATTACATCTATTATCTCTTATTAAAAGAAATAATAGAAATGAAAATAATCTCTTATACAATTTAAATCCCATAGTGAAATTGTCTTTTACTATTTTAAATATAATATTTTTATCTTTGTCCAAAAGTTTTCACTATGTATTTTTAATGGATGTATATTTTCTGTTGTTATTAAGCCTTTTGAATATAAAAGAAATAAAGAGAATACTGATTTTAAGTACAGCTGTTCCGCTGTTCACTGCTGTAATGCTCATGCCTTCCATGGTTATGGGCAATACAAAAAACAGCATTTTGCTTATACTAAAGGTAGTTGGAACTATAATTTCCATAAATACTCTATCCTATACTACCAGTTGGCATGATATAATAAAAGCACTGAAAAAGTTTTTTGTGCCTGATATTTTTATCCTAGTATTTGATATAACCTTGAGATATATTTACATTTTAGGAGAATTTGCTCTAGATATGTTTTATTCTCTTAAACTGAGATCGGTTGGAAAGAACAGCAACAAATATTCTTCCATTTCAAAACTCATGGGAGGTTTGTTTTTAAAGTCCAAGGAAATGGGAGATGAAATGTATTATGCCATGGAATGTAGAGGATTTACAGGAGAATATATATCTCATGTGAAGTTCAAGTTTAAGTTTGTTGATTTCCTATATTCAATAGTAAATATTTTTATAATAGGCATGTATTTTTACATAGCTAGGATGAGGTTAGGATGATAGAATTTAAGGATGTATCTTTTAAATATAAAGATGAAGAGGTGCTCAAGAGTATAAATGTTAAAATAGAACAGGGAGATTCAATAGCACTTATAGGTGCCAATGGCAGTGGAAAGTCAACTTTCTTAAAGTTATTGAATGGGATGATATTTCCTATGAGTGGAAGTTACTATTTTAATAATATACAGATATCTAGGAGTAAATTGGAGGATAGTAGTTTTTCTAAAAAGTTTCACAAAAAAATGGGATTTGTATTTCAAAACTCTGATGCGCAGCTTTTCTGTTCCAATGTATATGAAGAAGTGGCCTTTGGCCCAAGACAAATGGGAATGGACGAGGCTGAAGTAGAAAGAAGAGTGGAAGATTGTTTAAAACTCTTGAATGTAAAAAATTTACAAGACAAAGAGCCATATAACATAAGTGGAGGGGAAAAAAAGAGGGTGGCCATAGCTGCTGTACTTGCTCTTAACCCGGAAGTGCTGGTTTTAGACGAGCCTATGAGTGGCATAGATCCGAAGGGTAAAAAGTTTTTAAATAATTTGTTTATAGAGTTAAATAAGGCAGGAAAGACCATAATATGTTCTACACATGATTTTGAATATGTAAAGGGGCTTTTTAAACGTGTACTGGTATTTTCAGAAGATCATCATATAATAAGAGATGATGTTTATAATAAGGTAATTGAGGATAATGATTTTTTGATAAAATATAATATCAAGTAATCAGTTGACATGGAAAGTGGAATATAATAAACTTAAAACTATAATATAAAATAGATTCTAGGTGCCTTATATATAGGTGAAAAGGGAATGCGGTTAGAATCCGTAACAGCCCCCGCTACTGTATTTGATTATGAATTTTGACTTTTAACTTTAAAAGTAAGAGCTCAAAATAAATATGGATCATAAGCCAGGAGACCTGCCTAGTAGTTGTTTTTGCTTTCGGAGGGAAAGAACTTTTAGTATGTTTAATCTTTCAGTGTAAGCTGAATTTTTATGTTAAAAGCGATGAGCTCTAGAACTCATCGCTTTTTATTTAAATATATATTTTAATAAAAATAAATTTTTATTTTATTTAACAGGCTTAGAGGAGTGGTTATGATGGCGAAAATTATGATCCAGGGAACGGGTTCTTCTGTGGGTAAAAGTATAATTGTCTCTGCTCTTTGTAGGATATTTAAACAGGATGGATATTCAGTATGTCCATTCAAATCTCAAAATATGTCGTTAAATTCCTATATAACTCTGGATGGCAAAGAGATGGGGCGTGCCCAGGTGCTTCAGGCTTATGCTGCAGGACTGCAGCCTGAGGCTTATATGAATCCAATATTGTTGAAACCAACTTCGGATAAAAAATGTCAGATAATAGTAAATGGCAGGGTATATGGTAACAGCACTGCCATGGAATATCACAACATGAAGCTGGAATTTAGGGACATGCTTAGAAATCATTTTAAAAAAATGGAAGAAAGTTTTGAAATAATAGTGATGGAGGGCGCAGGAAGTCCTGCAGAAATAAACTTAAGAGATAGAGATATCGTGAATATGGGCATGGCTGAGATAGTGGATGCACCGGTGATTTTAGCCGGTGATATAGACAAAGGAGGAGTATTTGCCTCTCTTGCAGGGACTATGCTGCTTTTTGATGAAGAGGAAAAGAAAAGAGTTAAAGGTACAATAATAAATAAATTTAGAGGGGATATAGATATACTAAAACCCGGTCTTAATATGTTGGAAGATATTATTAAAGTTCCCTGCATAGGAGTTATACCATATTTTAATCTGGCACTGGAAGATGAAGATGGAGCTGTGGAATTTAACAGGAAGGTTACAGCACCTATAGATATAGCTGTAATAAAATTGCCCCATATTTCTAATTTCACAGATTTGGATGCACTGAAAAGTGAAGAGGATGTTTCAGTGAGATTCATAACTTCTGTAGAAGAATTTGGGAACCCTGATTTACTTATAATTCCGGGCAGCAAAAATACTATAGAAGATTTGATAAAAATTAGAAAGTGTGGACTTGAAGCCTGTATTAAAAAATACAGTGAAAGCGGAATTGTAATAGGGGTTTGTGGAGGCTATCAAATACTTGGAAAGACCATAAGCGATCCATATAAAACAGAAACTGATATGGGAGAAGTAGAGGGAATGGATCTTCTGGATATAGAAACTGTATTTGAAAAAGAAAAAGTAACCACAAGGATAAAGGCCATAAGCAATATTGATTTCCCTTTTATAAAAGGAAATGGATCCTTAGAAAGAAGAAAATTGGATGTCTATGGATATGAAATTCATATGGGCATATGCAAATATGGTGAAAATGCAAAGCCGCTGTTTAGATTTACGGAGAAAAATGGAGAAAAAGTCAATATAGAAGATGGAGCTGTAAACACAAGACAAAATGTATTTGGAACTTATATACACGGCGTTTTTGATGCCATTGATTTCAGAGAATATATTTTAAATAAAATAAGACAAAATAAAGGCTTGAGTTATAAAAAGTCCAAAGTATATGAAGATCTTAGGGAAGGCGAGATAGAAAAACTTGCTGGTATAGTGAGAAAAAATCTTGACATAGATAAGATATATGCCATTATGAGTGTAAATAGATAATGGATACAAAGCTTGTACAGTTACTTACAGTAATATTAGAATGGGGGGATTGATTTGTCTATTTCCCTTATAAGTATAAATATGATAGATCTTTTTGCAGCAGTTATAGTGGATTGGATATTTGGGGATCCACATTGGTTTCCGCATCCCGTTATATATATAGGGAAACTTATATCCTATTTAGAAAAAAGAGGAAGAAAATTTTGCAGGAAAAATGGTACTTTAAAAGCTTTTGGGGGTTTGATAGTTTTAGTAGTGGGAGCTGTAAGCTTTTTGGTTCCATTTGCTGTGCTTATGCTTCTTGGAAAGCATATGGTTTTATATCATATAGTAAATGTATTTATTATGTGGACAACTATTTCCGCCAAATGTCTAGCTGTGGAAGCTAAAAAGGTATATTATTCATTGAAGGAAGAGAATATTGAGGATGCAAGATTAAAGCTTTCCTATATAGTGGGTAGGGATACATCTAACTTAAACAGTGAGGAGATAATAAGGGCAGATGTGGAAACGGTGGCAGAAAACACTTCCGATGGAGTTATAGCCCCGCTTATATATGCAGCCGTACTGGGAGCACCTTTTGCTATGCTCTATAAAGGTATAAATACTATGGATTCAATGCTTGGTTATATGAATGAAAAGTATAGGTATATAGGATTTTTTCCCGCTAAGATAGATGATCTATTCAACTTTATACCTGCAAGAATTACGGGATTGCTGATGTGCATATCATCTTTTATGATAAATGGCAGCCCAATGAAAGCTTTAAAGATTATGATAAGGGATAGAAAAAATCACAAGAGTCCAAATTGTGCTTATCCGGAAGCCGCAGCAGCAGGTGCCCTGGGAGTTCAGCTTGGCGGTACGAATGTTTATTTTGGTGAAATAGTGTATAAGCCTACTATAGGAGATAAGCTTACAACATTGAATTTTGAACACATAAAGCATTGTATAGATCTCATGTATTTTACAGAAATATTCATGGTGATTTTAATTGGAATAATACTGATTGTGCTGAATTTGAGCTATATTTAAAGATCAAGATTGGGATTAGGATGTGTTTATATGGAACATGGTGGAGATATATATACAGAAGGACTTTTGAAGGGAAAGGAGCTTTTGGATTTCAGCTCAAATATAAATCCTTTAGGCGTACCGGACAGTTTTAGAAAAAATATAGGTGAAGCACTGGAAAGTGTGGAAAAATATCCAGATGCTGAGTACAGAAAATTAAAGTGTAATATAAAGAGGTATTTGAAATTTTCAAAGAATTATTTTGGAAATTCTAGATATGATGGAGAAAATGTCATTGATGATAGAGATATAGTCTTGGGAAATGGGGCTGCTGAAATAATAGATCTGGCCATAAGCTGCTTTAAAAGTATATGTATAGTAGTGCCTTCTTTTATAGAGTATGAGAAAGACGCACTGAAATGGAAGTGCAGTATAAGCTATTCCAATTTGACAGAGAATATGGATTATGATTATCAGGATATTAAATCAAAGATTAAAGATGCGGAGGCTCTGATCTTGGGAAATCCCAATAATCCCAATGGTGTGATAATAGATAAGAGCAGATTTCATGAAATTGTAAATTTCTGCAGTGAAAACCACAGGACAATAATTATAGACGAAGCATTTGTGGAGTTTACAGGTAAAAGGAACTGTAGTTTTTTAGAGGAAATGGAACAGAACAGATGTATTTTTGTCGTGAGGGCGCTTACAAAATTTTTTGCACTACCTGGAATAAGAATGGGTTATGGGCTCTGTAGAGACAGGAAATTGATGGATAAAATAAGAGCTAAACAAAATCCCTGGAATATAAATTGTTTTGCAGAGACGGCAGGTAAATACGTATTGAGGGATAAATCTTATATGGACAGCTCTCTTGAATGGATTGAAAATGAAAGAAAATTTATGATGGACAATTTGAGTAAAATTCACATAATAGAAAAAGTATATGATACATTCAGTAATTTTATACTTTGCAGAATACAGGGTGTGAACTGTGAAGAACTTTATAAAAGATGTCTGGAGAAGGGTATACTCATAAGAAAATGCAGCAATTTTAAAGGTCTGGACTGCAGATTTATAAGACTGGCAATAAAGGATAGAGCTAAAAATCAAAAGCTGATAAACCTGCTGAAAAAGATTTAGCTGGAGGAGAAGATAGAGAAGTGAATAAAAACCTGTTGAAGAATAATTCAAATATGCTCATTGCTCTACTGCCGTCGGAAATAAAAGTTATAGTAATAGGCGGAGGAAGAGCAGCTTATATAAAGTCAAGGACTTTTGCGCTGAAAGGATGCAGGGTATACGTGCTTTCACCGGAGTTTATCCAGGAATTTTATCATATGAAAGATAATTTGAATGTCAATATAATTCCGGGTTTATATCAAAAAAAATATATAGAGGATAAACACATTGTGGTCATTGCCACCAGTGATAGAGAATTAAATGAGGTTATAGGAAGGCATTGCAGGGAGTTGTGTAAAATTTATTTAGATGCCTCAGAACCTGAAAATGGCAGCTGTATTATCCCATGTCAGAGGAATACTGAAAATATTTCCCTGGGAATTAATACTATGGGAGTAGGTGTGTCTCCTATGACTTCGAGGTTTATTGCAGATGAGGTAGTAAAATATTTGAAGGACTATGATGATTTTGTGAAGTTTACCTCTAAAGTGAGAAACAATATGGGAAATATGGAATATAGAGAAAAAGTCATGAGATTTGTGTGTACGGAGGATTTTTACTTTTTCTACAGAAAAGGGAAATCTTCTATGATAATGAAGATGTTTTTTGGGTAAATGATGATTCGTTTTTGTAGGGGGTGATATCATTTGGAGTTTAAGATTGCAACTCGAAAGAGCAAACTGGCTCAACTTCAGACTGAAATAGTCATGGGTATATTGAAAAGAAATTTTAATGCTGAATGTCAAAAAATACTTGTAGAAACTACTGGAGATAAAAGACTTGACATAGCTTTAAATAAAATAGGAGGAAAGGGGCTGTTTCTAAAAGAAATTGAGCTGGCACTTTTGAAGGGCAAGGCGGATGCAGCAGTTCACAGCATGAAGGATGTTCCCTTCGACATTCCCGGTGAGTTTGAAATAGCGGCTGTACTAGAAAGAAAAGATGTAAGAGATGCTTTTATTTCGGCAGGTAATGTACATTTTGAAGAACTGCCCGAAGGCTCAAAAATTGGTACAAGCAGTAATAGAAGGGCTGCCCAGATAAAACTTTTAAGACCTGATTTGGAGATAGTTGCTATAAGAGGCAATATACAGACCAGGATAAAAAAGATAAAAGAACAGGATTTGCAGGGAATAGTTGTAGCTGCAGCAGGTATTAAGAGATTAAAACTTGAAAAATTAGTAACAGATTATTTTCCAATAGAAGAATTGATACCTGCCATTGGGCAGGGAGCTCTGGGGGTGGAAATAAAAAAGAACAGCCAGCACAAAGATTTTTTTGTGAATTTAAATGATAGGAGTACGAGAATCTGCGTGGAAGCTGAAAGAAGTTTTATGAGGACATTGAAGGGAGACTGCCATTCTACAATAGGTGCCTATGCCAAAATAGAGGGTAATCTTATAAATATCATAGGAATATTTAAGATGGGAAGTAAATTGGTGAAAAAGGACATAACGGGTAATGAAGAAAATTATATGTTTTTAGGTGAAAAACTTGCTAAAAATATAATAAATTCTTGAGGGAGGTTGCATATGGGTAAAGTTTATCTTATAGGTGCAGGTCCTGGTGATGAGGAACTTATAACTTTAAAAGCCGTGAGGAAACTTAGAGAATGTACTGTAGTAATGTATGATAGATTGGCAGGTACCGGAGTTTTAAAATATTTGAATGATCACTGTAAAATATATTATTGTGGAAAAGAACCAGGTTGTCATTATAAAAGTCAGGATGAGATAAATGCAATGTTAATTAAACTGGCAAAAGAGGGTCATATTGTAGGAAGAATTAAAGGGGGAGATCCTTATATATTTGGAAGAGGAGGAGAAGAAGCTCTTGCTCTTTTGAAAGAAGGTATTGAATTTGAGGTTATTCCGGGAATTACATCACCTATTTCTGTGCTGAATTATGCAGGTATACCTGTAACCCATAGAAAAATAGCTCAAAGTTTTCATGTGTTTACAGGGAAAACTGCAGATAAATTGAAAATAGATTGGAATGCTGCAGCCAGAATAGGTGGTACTTTGATTTTCCTGATGGGCTTTAAAAATTTAAGTATAATATGCGGCAATTTGATGAGAAATGGAATGAGGGAAAATACACCTTGTGCAGTAGTAATGAATGGAACTACTGCAAAACAAAAAAAGATTGTAGGACAGCTTAATGATATATGCGAAAAGGCCAGCAAGGCTTCATTGTCCTCTCCCTGTATAATAGTAATAGGGGAAGTGGTTGGGTTCAGTGAACAGCTGAACTGGTATGAAAAAAAACCGCTTTTTGGGAGAAATGTCTGTATAGCCAGATCCAAAACACAGTCAAGGGTAATGCGACAAAAGTTGCTGGACCTGGGAGCAGAAGTTACTGAAATACATTCTATTGAAATAAAGTATACATCAGAAAATATTAAAAAATATATAAACAGGCTTTCGGACTATGACTATATTGTGTTTACCAGTGTAAATGGAGTAAACAGTTTCTTTGACAGGCTTTTAAGTGAAAACTACGATATTAGAAAGATAAAAGGAAAGTTTACAGCAATAGGTCCTGCTACAGAAAAAGCTATAAAGCAGAGGGGAATTATACCGGAAATGGTAGCAGAAAAATTTGTAGCTGAAAGCCTCCACGACAAAATGAAAAGTTCTATAAAAAAGGGAGACAAGATATTTATTCCTAGATCTAAAAATTCAAGGCCTTATCTGGCAGAAACCCTGCGGAAAGAAGGATGTATCGTGGATGAATGTTATACTTATGAGACTGTATTGGGCAAATTACCTGATGGAGAATGTTTTGATAACGTGGATATAGTGGTATTTACAAGCCCTACCACAGTCAAAAATATGATATGCCTTGTTGGAATTGAAGCTATAAGGCAGAAGAAAGTGGTAGCTATAGGTCCTATAACTGGAAAGGAATTGGAAAAACATGATATATGTTATCATATGTCCCAGGAGTACACTACAAAAGGTGTTATAGATACTATTGTCCACACAATGCACAATTCACAGTGCACGATTTACAGTAATATCTAAATATAAAATAAGGAAAGGTAGTAATAGAGATGTTTACAAGACACAGAAGACTTAGAAAAAATCAAGTTATACGGGATATGGTAAGGGAAACAGCCCTTAACAGGCAGGACTTTATCTATCCGCTGTTTGTGGTGGAGGGAGAAAATATCAAAAGGGAAATATCTTCCTTGGAAAACAATTATCATTATTCTGTAGACATGCTTCATGATATTGTAGATGAGCTTAAAGATGCTGGGGTAAAGAGTGTAATTTTATTTGGAATTCCAGGATACAAAGATGAAGTTGGCACATCAGCTTTTGAGGAAAATGGAATAGTTCAAAGAGCTATCAGAAAACTTAAGGAATTGAATCCGGAACTTTTTGTAATTACTGATGTGTGCATGTGTGAATACACCAGTCACGGCCACTGCGGGATATTAAACGGGCATGAAGTTGACAATGATAAAACTATAAAATATATTGCAAAAATAGCTTTGTCCCATGCTGCAGCTGGAGCTGATATGGTGGCCCCTTCTGATATGATGGATGGAAGAGTGGGAGCTATTAGAAATACTTTGGACGAAAATGGATTCAAGGATGTGGGCATAATGGCTTACAGTGCTAAATACTGTTCCGCATTTTATGGACCCTTTAGAGAAGCTGCTAATTCATCCCCTAAATTCGGAAATAGGAAGTCATATCAGATGGATCCCGGGAATATAAGAGAAGCTATGCTGGAAATAGAAGATGATATAAAAGAGGGAGCAGATATAATAATGGTAAAGCCGGCCATGGCCTATTTAGATGTAGTTAAGCTTGCAAGAGAAAGATTTGATGTGCCTATAGCAACTTATAATGTAAGCGGAGAATTTGCAATGGTCAAGGCAGCAGCTAAAGCGGGTCTTATAAATGAAAAATCTATAGTGAAGGAAATGCTCACCTGCATGAAGAGAGCTGGGGCAGGTATGATAATTACCTATTATGCCATGGACATATGCAGGTGGATAAAGGAAGAAAATTAGGGTATATAAGTTTAAAATGGAATTGAGATGGGAAAGGTAGAGGTTATTTTGAAAAGTATTATTATATCTTCAGATAGCAGCGGTGGAGGGAAGACTACAGTAACTCTTGGGATTATGAAAGCTCTTATAAGAAGTGGATATAAGGTTCAGGGATATAAAGTGGGACCTGATTATATAGATCCTGCATTTCATAAAAGTGTAACTGGAACGGCTTCTAGAAATCTAGATATCTACCTTATGGGAGAAAATGGGGTAAAGGCGTCTTTTAGCAGGGGCAGGGGAGATTTAGGCATAATTGAAGGGGTTATGGGACTTTACGATGGCAAGGGAATAGACAGTAGATATTCTACAGCACATATAGCTGAACTATTGAATCTGCCTGTGGTTTTAATTATAAGTCCCAAATCTCAAAGTACCACTCTGTGTGCTGAGATAAATGGGATAGTCAATTTTGAAAATGTAAATGTATGTGGAATCATTTTTAACAATGTAAGTGAGAGCTATTACAGGCTTTTAAAAGCTGCTGTAGAGAAAAACTGCAATTTAAAGGTCTTCGGATATGTGCCAAAAGATGAAAGACTTTCTCTAGAGAGCAGGCATCTGGGATTGGTTCAAAGCAGAGAGATAGAAGATCTAAATGAAAAAATAGAGTTGTGCAGCGAACTTGTTCTGAAAAATGTAAATATGAACATGCTTCTGGAGTTTTTTAAGGAGAGCCCTGATTTCAAGGATGAATACCACCTTCAAAACAGGGGAATAAAGACAGCAGTAGCCTATGATAAGGCCTTTAACTTTTATTATAAAGAGAATATAGAACTTCTTGAGGAATGTGGAGAAGTTATATTTTTCAGCCCTCTTAAAGATAAATATCTGCCTGAAGATATAGATTTTTTGTATATAGGAGGTGGCTACCCGGAGGTTTTTATAGAAGAATTAAGTGCTAATAAATCCATGCTGGAAAGTGTAAATAAAGATTTAAAATCAGGCCTTAATTGTTACGCTGAATGTGGAGGACTTATGTATTTGACGGAAAGTATTGAAGGAATGGAGAAAGGTCATATTTTTGATACGGTGGGATTTTTTAAAGGAAATACGTATATGAGTTCAAAGCTGCAGAATTTTGGATATGCCCAGATTGAAGTGACTGAAGAAAACAATATTTTGCCTTTGAAATTAAAAATAAACTGTCATGAATTTCATAAATCCTATATTGAATCAAATGAAAAAAAGATCTATACGCTTACTAAAGACATTTATAGCGGGAAGATAAAACAGTGGAACTGTGGATATGTAAATAAAAATACTTTGGGAGCCTATGCCCATGTCCATTTCTTTGGAAATTTGAATATGATTGAGGAAATTTTGAGGGGAGTCAAAAAATAAGGAGGGTGATACTATTGGAATTATTGAAGAAAACCTTAAGTGCCATAGAGGGAAAGAATGAGGAGGCCGTGAAAAAAGCCTGGGTATCCATAGATGATCTTGCAAAGCCCATAGGAAGTCTTGGGGAATTGGAAAAAATAATAGCTAAAATGGCTGGAATAACGGGAAAAACCCACAATAGGATCCATAAGAAAAACATAGTTATAATGTGCTCAGATAATGGGATCTGGAATGAAAATCTGAGCAGCTGTCCTAAGGAACTCACAGTAACTATTACTAAAAATTTTGTAAGAGGTATAACAGGTGTGTGTGTACTTGGGGATTTTTTTAAATCTGACAGAACCGTAGTGGATATCGGTGTAGATTATGATTTCAAGGATCCTGGAATTATAAATAGAAAAGTGGCCTATGGAACTAAGGATATGACTGTGGAACCGGCGATGACCAGAGAAGAGTGTATAAAGGCCATTGAGGCCGGGATTAAAATAGTGGATGAACTTGTGAAAAAGGGCTATGATATGTTTGGTACAGGTGAGATGGGTGTGTGCAATACCGCTACGAGCTCTGCGGTTTTAAGTGTACTCAGAGATCTTCCTGTGGATATATCAGTTGGAAAGGGTTCAGGGATTACGGACCGTCAGTTTGATGCTAAAAAAAAGGCAGTGCAGCGTGCTATTGACATAAATAAACCAGATCCAGATGATCCAATTGATACAATGTCAAAGGTGGGAGGCTTTGATATAGCAGGTATATGCGGCTGTTTTTTAGGGGCTGCCAAAAACAGGGTTCCAATCGTAATTGACGGATTCATATCTGCTGTAGCTGCTCTCTGTGCTTTTAGGTTAAATAAAAATGTAGTGGATTATTTATTTGCCTCTCATCTTTCGGCAGAACCTGCAGTCAAATATGTAATGGAGGAATTGGGATTGACCCCTATGCTCAATTTGGGGATGAGGCTTGGAGAAGGTTCGGGATGTCCTATGGCTTTTGGAATAATAGAGGCGGCACTTTATGTCATGGATAATATGGGAAGTTTTTCAGAAGCCAATGTAGATGGTACGGTTCTTGTGGATATCAGAAAAGATGAATAATCAATTTCTGTGGAAATGGAGAATGTATAGTTATGAGTTATATGAAATCACCTATGGATATAGAAAATAAAAGTTTTGAGATAATAGAGCGGGAAATGGGAAAACACAATTTTTCAGATGAGGAGCTTTATGTAGTGAAAAGGGTAATACATACTACCGGAGATACCCAGTATAAAGACATAATATATATAAGACCCGGAGCTATAGACAGTGCACTCCAGCTTTTGAAAAGAGGGGTAACTATATACACTGATACGAATATGGCAGCAGCTGGTATAAATAAAAAGGCGGCAAATAAGCTCCACTGTAGAGTTGAATGTTTTGTAAACA
This sequence comes from Clostridium sp. MT-14, assembly GCF_042436595.1. Classification (NCBI taxonomy): domain Bacteria; kingdom Bacillati; phylum Bacillota; class Clostridia; order Eubacteriales; family Clostridiaceae; genus Clostridium; species Clostridium sp. MT-14. Next base: position 185,296 of record NZ_JBHMIY010000002.1, on the reverse strand, counting down.
GGGATGAAATATCAGAGACAGCCAGGATGAATGGCATAACCCGATCAATGGCCGCAGTAGAAAAAGCAGTGGAAGAAGGAGTAGAATTTTTTGTATTTGGAAATGCTCCTACGGCGCTATTTAGATTAAGGGAACTTGTACTTAAAGAGAAAGCCAGACCTAAGTTTATAGTAGGAGCTCCTGTAGGCTTTGTAGGAGCAGAAGAATCCAAAAGGGAAATTGAAAAGCTGGATATACCTATGATAACTATAAGAGGGAGAAAAGGCGGAAGCAATATAGCAGCGGCAATAGTAAATTCTCTTATGTATATGATAACCAGATGATGTTTTGAGGTGATAAGTTGTGCTGGACATGTATGTAAATCACAATGGAAAGAAATTGAGATGCGGGTATACTACAGGTTCCTGTGCAGCTGCTGCGGCAAAGGCGGCAGTGACCATGCTGTGTTTTGGCAGGAAACTTGAGAAAATTAAAATAGACACTCCTATGGGAATCGAACTTTTAATACCTGTCCATAAAACAGTTCAGGAAAAGGATTGTGTAAAGTGCTGTGTGCTGAAAGATGGAGGAGACGATATTGATGTAACCAACGGCATGGAAATATGGGCAAAAGTTAAGAAAATTCCTCATGGATATGTTTTAAAAGCCGGGAAGGGAATTGGTGTAGTTCGAGGAGACGGACTTTATGTAAGAAAAGGGGAACATGCCATAAACCCAGTACCGAGAAAGATGATTGAAAAAGAGGTAAGAGAGGTACTCCCGAAAGATTGTGGTGTGGAAGTAACTATTTTTGTTCCAAAAGGTGAGGAAATAGCAAAAAAAACCTTTAATCCAAGGCTTAATATAGTTGGAGGAATTTCGATACTTGGAACTACGGGGATTGTAATGCCAATGTCCCAGGAGGCCTTAATGCAGTCTGTGGAGCTGGAGATAAGCCAGAAGGCTGCCCAGGGGTATGAGGATCTGATTCTTCTTTTTGGAAGTATGGGTGAAGATATGGCATTGAAGCTCAATCTGGATAAGGATAAAATGGTTATAATGTCTAATTATGTCGGGTTTGCATTGAATTGCTGTATGGACAAAAAAATAAAAAAAGTGCTTGTGATAGGACATATAGGAAAGCTCAGTAAAGTTGCTTCAGGATGTTTCAATACCCACAGCAGGGTATCGGACATGAGACTTGAAACTCTGGCTCTTGAACTTGCCCTTATGGGTGAACCTGCGGAGCTTGTAAGAGAGGTTTATAAGCAGAAAACTACAGAGGGAGCTGTAGAATTTCTGGGGAAAGGATATGAAAGGCTGTACGAGAATATAGGATTGAAGATAAAAGATAGAATAGAACAGTATACTTATGGTTCAATTAGTGCAGATGTTATAATGTATTCCATGAAGGCAGGAGTGCTTTATAGTAGTGTAAAATAATTCAACAGTGGGTGGAATAAAAATGAATGGAAAAGTTTTTATAGTTGGAATAGGACCTGGAAATGAAGAATATGTACTTCCAAAGGCTGTGTCTATAATGGAACAATCTGATGTTATACTTGGATTTCAAAGGGCTGTGGAGAGTTTGAAGTTTATAGACAAGCATAAGATAGTGGTTAGAAAATTAGAGGATATAACAGATATTATAAAACATAGTGAATACGAAAAGATATCAGTAGCAGCATCTGGAGATCCTCTTTACTATGGAATAACTGAATATTTAAAGAAAAATTACCGGGGAAATATAGAAATTGTTCCAGGTATCAGCTCTTTTCAGTATATGATGGCTAAAATAAAGTTAAGCTGGCAGGGAGCTTTTTTAGGAAGCCTTCACGGCAGACAGGAAGATTTTTGTAATATAGTAAAAGAAAATCATATATCCGTATGGTTTACGGACAGCATACATTCACCGGATTATATGTGCAGGGTGCTGGAAAGAGAATCTATAGAAGCCAGAGTGTATGTGGGGGAAAATCTTTCCTATGAGGATGAAAAAATTACTGTGGGAAATGTAGAAGATATAAAAAGTAAAAAATTTGCCGGACTTTCTGTAGTTGTAATAGAAAAAAGGGAGAGTTCTTATGATATACATAAAGGATAATGAATTTATAAGAGGAAGCTGTCCAATGACAAAAGAGGAGATCAGAATATTAAGTATTTCCAAATTGGGCATAAAAGAAGATTCCAGAGTACTGGACATAGGAGCTGGTACTGGCTCTGTAAGTATACAGCTGGCTAAAATATGCAGCAAGGGTGAAATTTTTTCTGTTGAAAAAAATGAAGAAGCCATTCACCTCATCGAGCAAAATAGAAAAAAATTCGACGTACATAATTTAACTATTATAAAAGGGGAAGCTCTTGAGGTGGAGGAGGATATAAGTCCTGGATTCGATGCAGTATTTATAGGAGGCAGCGGTGGAAATATAGAGGACATAATAAAAAAGTACAGTTTAAAATTAAAAACACAGGCAAATATGGTACTGAATTTCATAACTTTAGATAATTTGTATAGAGCTTTAAACACTCTTAAGGATATGAAGTATCAGGCGGAATGTATACAGGTATCTATAAATAGAACCAGGGGTAAAAGCTATATGATGACTTCCAACAACAGTATATTTATAGTTACTGCAATTAAGCCATAAACTTTTTATTTAAATACCAAATTTCAAAGCTCAAATATCTAATTTTGTATGTAAAGGAGTAGAAAGTTAAATGAAAAATACAGATACATCTATGGGCACTCTATACGGAATAGGAGTTGGGCCGGGGGACGAAGAGTTACTTACTCTAAAGGCTGTGAGAACCATAAAAAAATGTGATGTAATAGTAGCTCCCTGTGCCAGAGAGGGAGAAAGCAGCATAGCATTTGATACAGCCAGAAATTTTGTAGATAAACATAAAGAAGTTATAATAAAGCATTTTCCCATGGGCGGAAAAGATCAGAATAAAAAGGTATTCGAGGCTTTTGAGAGTATAGAGTCAAAATTAAAAGAAGGAAAAAATGTAGCATTTCTTACCATAGGGGATCCTTTTGTGTACAGTACTTATATATATCTTTTAACCCATATAAAAAATAAAGGATATAATACAGAAACTGTACCGGGAATAACATCTTTTTGTGCAGCTGCCAGCTTAGCAGGTGAAAATATTGTCATAGGCGACGAGAGAGTGCTTATTTTGCCCGCGAATCAGGTGGATAAAATAGGAGAGGAAAAATTTATAGTTATAATGAAAGTATATAAGAATGAGGAAAAAGTTTTGGATAGACTAGAGCAAAAAGGTTTCAAATATGTTTTTGTAAAAAGGGCCTGCAGGAAGGGACAGCTGATATTGAGAAATAGGGAAGATATACTGAAAAACAGAGATTATATGTCACTTATAATAGCACAGAGAAAATAATGGAGGGATAGATATGACCAATAAAGTTTACTTTATAGGAGCAGGTCCTGGAGATGTGGATCTGATAACGGTGAAGGGAAGAAATATACTGTCTGGTGCAGATGTGGTGATATATGCAGGATCTCTTGTAAGCAGGGAACATATGAAGTATTGCAAAGATAATGTGGAAATTTATAATTCTGCTTCCATGACATTGAAAGAGGTTATTGAAACCATAGATAAATATTACAGGAAGGGAAAAAAGATAGTGCGATTACATACCGGAGATCCTACCATCTATGGGGCTATAAAAGAACAAATGGATGAACTAAATAAGCTTGACATACCATATGAAGTAATACCGGGAGTAAGCTCTTTTACAGCAGCGGCTGCTGCAATAAAAAGTGAATTTACTCTGCCAAATGTCAGTCAGAGTGTAATACTTACGAGAATAGGAGGCAGGACGCCGGTACCTGAGAACGAAAATTTAGAAAAACTTGCATCTATAGGATGCTCTATGGCGTTGTTCTTATCTGTAAGTATAATAGACAAAGTAGTGGAAAAATTGAAAAAGGGTTATGGAAGAAATGTACCTGTAGCAGTTATTCAAAAAGCTACCTGGCAGGATGAAAAATGTGTAATAGGGACATTGGATGATATTGCAGAAAAGGTAAAAAATGAAGATATAACGAAAACTGCACAGATATTGGTGGGAGATTTTATTAGCTGCAGATATGACAACAGTTTATTGTATAATGAAAACTTTACACATATGTATAGAAAGGGAAAAAATGAAGATAGCGGTAATTAGTGTTACAGATGCTGGAGGCAAAATAGCTGCAAAACTTGCAGAAGTTTTTTCCCTAGATCTTTATTCAAAAAACAACTGCAGTTTTAATTTGAAAAGTATAACTGAAATGGTTATGTCAAAATACAGGAAAATTGTATTCATAAGTTCTACAGGTATAGCGGTAAGAGCAATAGCTCCTTTTATAGAATCAAAGGATAGGGATCCGGCGGTAGTTGTAATAGACAGTTCAGGCAAATTTGCAATAAGCCTTTTAAGCGGTCATCTAGGCGGGGCAAATGAACTGACGATAAAGTTGGCGGATGTTTTAAAGGCAGTGCCGGTGATAACTACTGCTACAGATAATATGGGGATCAAGGCACCGGATGTTTTGGCCAGAGATAATGATCTTGTTATAGACAGTTTAAAGGATGCAAAATATTTAGCGGCGCTTTTAGTAAAAGGCGAAAAAGTTGGATTTGTAGATGAAGATAATTTAATAGACGTTCCCTATGGATACAGTTTGCAATTGGGAAATGTTCAGGGAATATTATGCATAACTCATAAGAAAAATTTGAATATGGAGAGTGTTAGAACTTTAAAACTTGTGAGAAAAAATATTGTGCTTGGAATTGGCTGCAGAAAAGGTTTTAAGCCTTCAGATATGATAGATAAAGTTGTAGAACTACTTGAAGATAATAATATAGATGAAAGAGCCATAAAATATATAGCTACTGCAGAAATTAAGGCCCAAGAAAAGGCTGTAATTGAGTTAGCACAGTATTTTAAGTGTAAGGTAAGGATATTTTCTTTAGAAGAGATAAAAAGCGTACAAAACAATTATAAAGGCAGTGATTTCGTTGAAGAATCTGTGGGGGTAAGGGCTGTGTGTGAGCCTTGTGTAGAACTTACTGGATCAGATCTGGTTACCGGAAAAATAAAGTCAGGTGGAATGACACTTTGTATTGGAAAACTTAAATATGATAAAAGGATGTGTTAGGTTTGGGCAAGCTTTATGTAGTGGGAATTGGGCCTGGGAGCATTGAAAATATGACTATAAGAGCCATGGGGGCAATAAAAAATAGCCAAATAATCATAGGATATACCAAATATATAGACATAATTAAGAGCTTAATTGAAAATAAAAAGGTTTTTTCTACAGGTATGAGAGGTGAATTGGATAGGTGCAGACAGGCTCTTCAACTTTCCAGAAATAATGTGGTTTCCATAGTGAGTACGGGTGATTCGGGAATATACGGAATGGCAGGTCTTATTCTGGAATTAAAAAAAGATGAACAGGTGGAAGTTATTCCTGGAATAACTGCTTCTTCTGCTGCAGGATCTGTAGTGGGAGCACCTCTCATGCATGATAATTGCAATATAAGCTTAAGTGATCTCATGACGCCTTATGAGCTCATAAAAAAAAGAGTGGAACTTGCAGCTTCTGGTGATTTTGTAATATCTTTTTACAATCCCAAAAGCCATGGAAGACCTTATTATTTAAAAGAGTGTATGGGTATTGTGAAAAAATATAGGGATGGCTCAACACCGGTGGCTGTAGTTAAAAATGCATTACGGGAAGGACAAGAATTTCAGATTTTTACCATGGATTCTTTTGAAGAAGACAAAGTAGATATGATGTCCATAGTAATAGTGGGTAACAGTAACAGCTATTTAAAGGAAGGTAGGTTTATAACTCCCAGAGGATATAAATTGATGGATTAAAGTGATTAATTGTGAACTATGAATTGTGCATTGTATAAGGGAGGTGGTGTGAATTGAGTAATTTAAAAAAAGGTATTCTGGTGGTCAGTTTTGGAACCAGCGTATTGGAAACATTTAAAAGCTGTATTGAAAATACGGAGAAGGAGATTAAAAAGAAATTTAGAGAATATGAAGTGAGAAGAGCTTTCACTTCGGGAGTAATAATCAAAAAATTAAAGAGGGAAATGAAAATTGAAATAGATAGTGTCCCGGAGGCATTGATTAAGATGAGAAATGATGGGTTTTCGAAGGTATATGTACAGCCTCTTCACATAATGCCGGGAGATGAGTATAACAAGATAGTGGTTGATGTAAGAAAATATTCAACTTTTTTTGATAAATTAGTGGTAGGAAGGCCTATACTATATAGAAAAGATGATTATATAACAGCAGCTGAAGCTTTAAAAAGTCAAATCCCCACCCTGGGTAGAAATGATGCAGTGGTGTTAATGGGACATGGCTCTGCTCATCCATGTAATGCTTCTTATGCCATGCTTCAATATATATTGGATGATTTAGGATTGAAAAATGTTTTTGTAGGTACGGTAGAAGGATATCCAACAATTGAAAACGTAATACTGAAATTGAAGAAGAATAGAATAAAAAAAGTCACTCTCATGCCGTTTATGCTGGTAGCAGGGGATCATGCACTAAACGACATGGCAGGAAAAGGTAGTGGTTCGTGGAAGAGAATACTTAAAAATGAAGGTTTTGAAGTTGATGTTTATATTCACGGACTCGGGGAAAATAGAGATTTTCAAAAAATATATGTACAGCATGTAGAGGATTGTATAAAGGGCAATCCGCTTATGGGTAAGAAAGTTGGAATTTAAGTTATTTATTAAGGAGAGTTTTAATTATGATAGGATTGATTCTTGGAACTTGTGAGGGGAAAAAAATACTTTCGATGTTAAATGAATTTACGAGGGACATATTTGTATCTACAGCAACGGAATATGGAGCTTCTCTTCTGAAGGGCTATAAATACAGCTATATGAACAACAAGCCTCTTGATTTTGAAAGACTTTTAGGTGAATTACAGGAGAAAAATGTAAAAATGTTGGTGGATGCATCTCATCCCTATGCAGTGGAAGTCACTGGAAATGCAATTGAGGCATGCAGTAAGCTGAATATAGAATATGTAAGGTATGAAAGACCCTCCTGTATAGAAGAATTTAAAGATGAATTTAAAGTTGTAAAAGTAGAGGATTACGATGAATTGAAATTAAAACTCAAGGATATAAATGGTACTATATTGAATACTACAGGTAGTAGAAATTTAGATAAAATACTTGCATTGAATCTGAAAAATAGGATAATTTACAGGGTACTGCCTACTGTAAAAGTTTTAAGTGAGTTTCATGACAGAAATGTAGCATTGGATGATATAATAGCGTTGAAAGGACCTGTTAGTTATGAGCTTAATTGTGCTTTTATAAGGGAGTATAAAGCTCAGGCCATGCTGCTTAAAGATAGCGGCATGGAAGGCGGTACATTTGATAAGATAAGAGCTTGTTTGGATTGTGGAATATATGCTTTTATAATAGAAAGAAAAAAGATGGACTATAATCGTGTTTTTCACAATGTGAATGATCTGGTGGAATATATAAAAGGGGCTATTAAATGATTCTTAGGTTGAAGTATAGTTAAAAGTTATTTGTAAAGGATGTATCTTATGAAAGCTGCAACGGTTTATCCTGGAAGTTTTGGTGAAATACTTCAAGGGAAAATAGATGGCAAAGATATTTTATTATCTTGTCCTGTAAATATTTATACTGAAGTTAAACTTATAGAATGTTGTGATCCTATAAGGAAAATGAGTTTCAAAAAGTCGTCTGATTTTTTATTAAACATATTGAAATGTTGGGGATACGAAAGATATTATAAGAATATAGATATAGAAATAAATTCCCGGATTCCCCGTGGAAAGGGGCTTGCCAGTAGTACAGCAGACTTATGTGCAGTTTACTACTCTCTCATAAGCATGTTCAATAGAGAATTCAGCGAATCAGAACTTATAGAAAACTGTGTGAATATAGAGCCTACAGATAGTATAATATTTAAGAAAATGACTTTGTTTGAATATAAAAATGGAAAGTATAAATGTACATTAGGAGACTATATGTCTTATGATATACTTGCTTTTGAAGGAGAGAAAATTGTTGATACAGTGGAATTTAACCGTAGGAATTTGCCGGAATTAAGTGACGTTGATGATTTAGTGCCTTTGCTTAAAGAGGCAATAACGGAGAAAAACCTAAGTAAATTGGCCTATGTGTCCACTGAGAGTATAATAAGAAATCAAAGAAGACTCTATTATGATTTCTTAGAGAGGGTAATCGATATAAAGGACAGAACTTCGGGACTTGGAATAGTGGGAGCCCATAGTGGAAATGTATTGGGTATAATATATGAAGATAGAGAAAAAATTGATTTTGGAGAAAAACTGTTGCAAAAGCTAAAATTAAAGAATATTAAAGTATACAGGGTGAAGACTTTAAAAAAGTTTTAAATTAGCGAATTATTATGATTATGATAAAAAGGAGTCGATGTTAATAATGGATAAAGGGTATATTCAAGTTTATACTGGAAATGGCAAAGGTAAAACTACAGCAGCACTAGGTCTGTCTCTTAGAGCCATATGTGCCGGCAAAAAGGTCTTTTTTGGACAGTTTGTGAAGGGTATGGATTACAGTGAACTAAAAGCAGGAGAATATCTGCCTAATTTTACATTAGAACAATTTGGAAGAGATGTCTTTATATTTGATAAACCAAGTGAGAAGGATATAAAAGTGGCTAGGGAAGGCCTGGAGAAAGTCAAGAAAATACTTGGTTCTGGGGATTATGATGTGGTCGTATTGGATGAGATAAATGTAGCTGTATTTTATAAGCTCTTTACTGTAGATGAGGTACTGCAACTTTTGGATATGAAACCTGAAAAAACAGAGGTTATACTAACGGGAAGGTATGCAGATCCTCAAATAGTTGAAAGAGCGGATTTAGTTACCGAGATGAAAGAAATAAAACATTATTATGTTAAAGGTGTAAAAGCTAGGAAAGGAATAGAAAATTAGTTTGTTTTGATAAAAGAAGTTTTGCCTGATGAATTTTATAAAATTTATCAGGTTTTAATTTTGCTGTTTACAAAAAGAATAAGTTAAGCTAAAATTAAAGATGAGAATGAATATCAATTGGTATATATAAATTTTAGTTTCTTCACCATGGTTTGGATAAATTTAATTGAAAAAGGGAGGATTTTATTATGAGTATTTTGGTTATTGGAGGAGACAGGTTAGGAAATATAAAGGATAAACTAAGGGAAAATGGATTTAATAAAATAGGTCATGTCAGTGGAAGAAAAAAAGGTGACAGAAAAATAAAAATACCTGAAAATACGGATTTAGTATTGGTATTAACGGATTATATAGGGCATAACATATCTGAAATAATAAAAAACAAATCCAAGAGAAGCGATGTAACAATTATGTTCTGCAGACGATCTTGGTCCAGTATGTACAAAAACATAGGAGATTATATAAAACAGGTAAAAAAGCCCTAGAAATGTATTTAAATGGTCAATTACCCTATAGATTAATAAACTTATAAAGAAGTTATCTGTTAAAAAGTTTTTTGTAAGTTAATATTATTAAAAGCAGCAGTACTGAAATAAGTGCTATGGTACCTCCAGGAGCACTGTTTATATAATAGGATAGAAATAATCCCAGCATTATGTCTATAAATCCAAATATGATGGAAAATGTAAATGTAAGTTTAAAACCTTTCTGAAGCTGGAGAGATGCGGCAACGGGCATGGCAATCATAGATGAAATCACAAGAATACCCAGTATTCTAATAGATACTGAAATAGTAGCGCCTACCAAAAGAGCAAAGAGGTAGTTTATGAGTTTTACCTTTATTCCACATACTTTTGCACCATTTTCGTCAAAGGTTATATAGAGAAGTTGGTTGTATAAAAAAAATAAAGTCAAAACTGAAATTATGCTTAAGGAAAATACTGTAAATAGGTCATTTTTAGATACTGTAAGTATACTTCCAAATAAGTAGGAGTTGACGTTTGCATTTGCTTTTCCCGTACTTATGAGTACAATTGCAATGCCAACAGAAAGGGTAAGTACTATTACCAATATCAATTCAGCATATTTTTTATAATAACTTCTTAAAAATTCTATTGTCAATCCTGCAATGGAAGTAAATATAAAAGAAGTTAATATGGGATTGTATCCCAGTACTAGTCCTATTGCCACACCGGCAAGAGAGGAATGTGACAGGGTGTCTCCCATCATGGAATATCTTTTCAAAACTAGAAATGTGCCTACCGCAGGGCATAATATGGATATGAATATACCCGCAATGATTGCATTTTGCATAAAACTGTACTGTAACATAATTTCCCTCCAGTGAAAATATTTTAATTTTTAAGAACTGTTAATCTTTTATATTCCTCAATATTATATAGGGATATATTTCCGCTATCTATAGTGCATATTTGACTGGAATTTTCAAGAGCAGCTTTTAAATTATGTTCTACAGATAGTATTGTTATGGATGAATTTCTGTTTAAATTGCTTATTAACTTATATATGTCCTTCTGACTTGGAATATCAATTCCTGTAGAAGGCTCATCAAATATCAGCAGGTCTGGATGACCTATGAGCGCTCTAGCTATAAATATTTTCTGGCGCTGTCCTCCAGATAAATTTCCTATAAGACTATTTTTGAATTTGCTCATCCCCATAATATTCAAGCATCTGTCCACGGATGCTTTATCTTTTATCTTTAAAATTTTCATATGGCATTTAATTAGCTCGGAAACTGTAATAGGAAATTGAGAATTAAAAGTTTCCATCATTTGAGGAACATAGCCGATTTTTTTTGTTGACACATGTATGGTGCCTTTTAAAGGATGTAATAATCCTAAAATCAATTTTATTAGAGTGGTTTTAGCGCTGCCGTTTTCTCCTATAATTGAAACATAAGCTCCTTTTTCAATATTTAAATTTATTTTATTTAGTAAATAAGGTGGACTGCCAGTGTAGGAAAAAGTTAAATCTTTTATGTGGATCATATTAAAATTCCTCCATTTGTTTATTGTTAGGTACAACAGCGGTATGTATAGTCAAAATTATGAATATACATGTATTTGTATAGAATGCATTACCACATTATTATATAACTACCTGCAAATTATTTGCAAGTAGTTATATAATAATGTGGTTTCTCTCGTGTATTAATTTACGTTGAGTTTTGTTTTTGTTTAAAGAGAATTTTGCTATGAAGGGTCTACTGGGCAAAGTACTTTTTTAACTTTTTCCGTCCCATAGGCATTTTTCCATATCTATATGTCCGTCATTTTTAAAAGTAATTCCTTCCGATTTTAAAAGGTATCTTTGAATATCAGAGCTTCCAAATACATAGTCCGGTGAAAGACTTCCAGATCTATTGACAACTCTGTGGCAGGGGAGATGGAGATTATTGGGAGCCTTTTTCATGGCCCAGCCTACTATTCTAGCGCTTCCGGGTTCTCCCAGTACGGCAGCTATTTGACCGTAAGTAGCAACTTTTCCCGGTGGTATTTTAGAAACTAAGTTATAAACTCTGGAAAAAAAATTTTTTGACAAAGACAACATCCCCCTGTATTTATAATTTAACATGTTTATTATAATGTAGATAATATGAAATTACAATTTAAACTAAAAAAATATTGACTAAATGAATAAAAAAATATATAATAATACCTGTTGATTGCAAAAATTAGTATGAGGTCCCTTGGTCAAGCGGTTAAGACGTCACCCTCTCACGGTGAAATCAGGAGTTCGATTCTCCTAGGGACTACCAAATCAGTAATAGCAGTGTTTTGAAGGGTTTCAGAGCATTGTTGTTTTTTACGTTTAACACATTCATTTCTTAATAGATTTTTATAACTTCTAAATAAATTTTTAGCATCTATATATTTACAGATTCAGTTAACTTACCATTGGTAAATATCATCAATTATAACAAATATGACAGTTATAAAATCTTTTAAATCTTCTATAATTGTGATAGAATCATTGTTATAAATCTCTGGCATATATGCTTCCTCCTTCATTGAATTGGTTGTGTTTTTCAATGATAGGTTAACACATTATGCTGGAGGTTTCCTATTTGTAAATCTTGCTAGTGATTTAACTCTAGCACAACGGGTTAAATTAATTTTGAGTATTGGAGGATAATTTTATGGAAAATCAAGTATTAGAGACTATTCTCAAGCGAAGAAGTATACGTAAATATGGGAAAGATCAAATTCCAGATGAAAAGCTTTCTCTAATTATTGAGGCCGGGCGTTTTGCCCCAAGCGGTGGAAATAATCAAACAAGCCATTTTATAGTGATACAAAATAGAGAAACCTTACAGAAACTAAAATTGATGGTACAAAAAGAATTTGCCGACATGGAGATTAAAGAAGGTCTCTATAAAAGTATAAAGAATTCAATTTTGGCATCAAAAAAAGGTGGCTATGATTTCATGTACAATGCTCCTACATTAATTGTAGCTGCAAATCAAAGGGAATATGGCAATGCTATGGCAGACTGCTCAGTTGCATTGGAAAATATGATGTTGGCAGCAGTGTCTTTGAATATAGGCTCTTGTTGGATAAATCAGCTTCACTGGCTAGATGATAATAAATGTATTCATAGATATTTAGTGGAACTGGGCTTAAGGGAAAATGAAACGATTTGTGGAGGACTTGCGCTTGGATATTCCCAAACGTCAGAAATGGCACCTCTCAAGAGGACAGGAAATGTTGTTACTTATGTTAAATAATTATGATCTTAATTTTCTCAATCTAGTAGAAATGGTTGATTAATGAATAAGTTTATAAATAAGAGAAAAGAAGAAAAATTAGTAGATACTAAAAAGTGTAAGCACTGTTTGAGTGATATTCCCGTAGATGCAACTAGATGTCCGTATTGTACTTCGCATCTTGATTAATACATATAAACCTAGGCCTGTGATTTCAAGGTTAAATGAAGCCGCCAATTATGTATTATAAAAGTTCAATAAAAAGCAAAGGATAAATTTAAATTAATATTATTAGCAGGTATTGTTATTGTAATTTCTGATGCATTTATCTTAGAAAATAAGAAGCTGCCGAAACAGAATAACGCAAGTAAAATTTTAGAACAATTTAATAGAAAATTTAGCTCTTTTAAAGGCTTAGATATGAAAGAAGAAGACATAAGATTAAATTTTAAAATGAAACCTCTGAGTCTTCAACTTCCTATATATAATGATAATAATAGGTTATATATTCCGGTTTCTGATCTAATCTCACAACTAAAAAACGAACAAGAACAATTAGCAGAACAAATTATATATGCACTGTTGGTTCAAGTATTGTCAACGTATTATTATAAGTATTAAGGTTAGCTTGAGCACCTATAGGTATAGCCATCTTATAAGTGCCATGCCCAGATGCTAAATTTGTCATGAGAGGTTTATTCAATGGTATTATGACTTCATTAATTAAATCTGCATATGATTTACCATATGCAGGATCACAATTTGTGCATTCACCCATAATGATACCTGCACAATCCCTAAGTTTACCTGATAATATTAAATGGTTTATATGTCTGTAGACTGTATTAATAGGTTCATGAACTTCTTCAATTAAGAGTATCTTTCCTTTAGTATCAATTTCAAAAGGTGTGCCAAGGTTATCTACAAATGATGTAAGGTTACCTCCTACTATAGTTCCTGTTACATTGCCAGGAACCCTGCTTATTAAAGGCATTCCAGGAGGATTTTCAAGTCTTCTTGGTGAGGTAAGTGTAGATGTAGCAGTGAAAAATTGATTCATGTTGTATGCGGGGGTACTTGGTTTAAAGTCTATTAAAAGAAGACTATGAAAAGTAATTAAATTGGCCCATGCATACAAAACATTTAATAAGATTGTTATATCACTGTACCCAGTGATAATTTTAGGATTCTGTGTGATAACAGGATAATCAAGATATGGTATAATACCTGCGACGCCTACTCCACCTCTTGAGGGTATGATAGCTTTTACATCAGGATTCTTAAACATTTCCATTAAATCAGATGCCCTCTGTTGTTCCGTTGCAGCAATATATCCATCATAAGAATATGTGTAGTTCCCTAAGATTACATTAAAGCCCATATTTCTAAGAGTTTGTATACCAGTATTAATGGCATCCGCGGATAATGGGCTTCCTAAAGTAACTATTCCTATTGTATCTCCTGCACGTAAAATTTCTGGCCTTATTGCCATGTCAATTCACCTTCTAAATAATTTAATAACATATAATTTCAAATTTCCTCATGAACAGAAAATTTGGATTTATAAAATTACTAGGATATTATATGAAGTTACTCAAATAGTTGTTAATTAATAATAAAATGAATTTGAAAAAAGGCAGCATAGCTGCCCTTTTTCAAATTGTTTAATGTTTTATAACTGTTAGAAGCATTTTAAATCTTTCATGGGCTTCAAGTCCATGGGGAATATCAGAAGGCATTATTATTGTTTCACCTGCTTCAACATTAAAAACATTATCACCTATAGTGATTTCAGCTGCGCCGTCTAATATTTGGACCATAGCATCTCCGGAAGTTACATGAGTGCTGATGCCTTCACCTTTATCCAGCGAGAATAAAGTAATATTCACAGAAGGTATTTGTGCAATAGTTCTGCTTATAACCTGGCCTTCTTGATAAGATATTAGATCATTTAGATTAAGCACCTTGGAAAATTTTACATTTTTAAATAAGCTATTCATATTTTTACCTCCTTGTATAATTGAATCTTTATTTTAGTATAGCGTTTTTGGTGATAAAAATATGTAGCATATGTTACCGTGTTTACAAATAGTGACAGTAAGTTATGGCGAATACTGCATATAATATAAATGTACTAGGGAAATAAATCCTTAGTGAAAAAATGAGTATTACTCTTTAAATAATTAATTGTTTTGTAGAACAGGCGCTCTTTATTTAGAGTGCCTGTTTTGCGCAAAAGTAGGTGTAAAATGTGTGGAAAGGAATTTTAATGTGAGGCTTATAGAGAGGTCAGAAATGCCTCATAGGTATCTTCGAATGATTCATAAGGGTCGGGATTTCCACCGTTTGTACTTTTACATTGATTGCTGCTGTATTCTTGACCAATTGCAAAGAGTTCTCCAACAGTTATAGGATGTCCTGCATCACAAGCTACTTTACAAAAAGTATCCATGGGATCATCTGCTGAACGGGTTGCAAGCAGCTTCTTTTTTAGCAAAGGGTCTTTTTTAGCGTCAGAATAAAGTAGTTCCAATTCAATAATTGTTTTGTTCATGATTACAGCTCCTTATTTTAAATTAATATTATTATAGCATTATATCAAAATTTGAGCTATCATTCTGATAATTTTAGAAATAGTGGTGAAGTATAATAAAAACACTATTATATCTTAAAATATTAGAAAAAATATAAAATGAGACACCCTAAAATCAACTTTGATATTCGTAGATAATATAGAGAAGTTTATATTTAATATAAAAATTGTATGGAATCAATGGGGTGATGTTGTTGAATGATTATATTTTGGGTATAATATTTTCAATTGGGTATATATCACGGGGAAGATTAATTTTTAAGAATAAGAATAAATATTTTCTTGAACAAATACAAAAAGTTTGTGGAAATAATATATATGAACAAAAGGACAAGAATAATATACAATATGTATTGAGTACTAAATACTTTAATATAGAAAAATTAAAATCCATAGGCTGGAATAATAGAAGTTCTGATGTCCGAAAATTGCCTGAATTAAATCAATACAGCGATTTCCTAAGGGCATATATAGAATTGCACAGTAGGTTTGATTATTCCACTAGATATAGAAATAAACGGAAAAAAATAAAATATAAGGCTTTACGTTTAAGAATATACGGTAATAAGGTATTAATTAAGGATATAAACAAAATATTGAATATGGATGCAAATACTACGCTAAAATCTCCTCAAAATGAAAAAAATAATAAAACTTCCTGTATATCATATACGTCCATAAATGAAATAAAGTCCATATTTCAGTATATAGAAAAGAGACCTTATTTTAACAGCTTTTGGGAAGAAATTGAAAGCAAATTGAGAATGCCTATTATAGTGTAAAAAAATATACTTAACAAATAATTAACATGTATGATATGAACACATAATATTTTTATCATACAATAAAAAATGAAAAGCTTAATGATTAAATTATAACTAACCCTATGAGTACTGAATCCCCAATCAGTACTATTTTTTTTATATATTTTATTAATAAATAGCTAATTAACAGGATATTATTTGTCGTTATGACACATTATTGTCACAATGATGATGTATAGTAATAGACAGACTAAGGAAAATCTTAGTAAAAAATTATATAACCTATGTACATGAATTGCTGTGTAATTTGATTACGCAGCAGTTCGTTTTTTTGTACAAATGCAAAACTTAAAACATTAAGAAAATGTCCATAACTTATTCATCATATAATTAAACATCCCTGTGATAATAGTAGACATTAACTGTGATAATATTTTATTAAAATAGAACTTATTGACAAATAAAATTAAAAGCATACTGCTGAAAATAATTGATATTGAATTTACAATAATAAATTTAATAAATAAAGTACCTGTATTGCCATTGGATTTAAATACCCAAAATTTATTGAAGATAAATCCGTTCATAATTCCAAGAATATATGCTATAACATTTGCTTCTATGTAATTAACGCTGATCTTTATGAGAATATTGTAGGCAATCAAGGTTATAAGTGTATTTAAAGTTCCTGAAATAACATACTTTATAAATTGTTTTCTCTTTAATAATATATTTAAAAACATTTTTTATCTCCATAAAACTTTCTATTTATATAATTATATAATATTTTTAATTTTATAAACAAATTTAATATATTATTCTTAATACTTTCTTAAAAATAATTGCTGTTGTTATAAAAAGAATATATTAATAATAGGAATTTAAAGGAATTTAAAGATTTATGTGGAATATTAAATAAATATATTTATTTTGGGGGAATTTGTATGAAAAAATTTTTTTCGTTAACTTTTATAACTGCCCTGGTTTTAAGTTTTATAGTAATACCCTGTAGAGCAGATGACAATATTAGTCAAAGGTATGTTGATTATAAAGGAGTAAAAATGTATACTGAAGTTTATAACTACCACTCAAACTCAAAGGAAGCGATTGTATTCCTGCATGGATTGGGTGGCAGTCACAGCCACGGTGAATTTTTGTACAGCAAGAATAATCCATATATGACAATAACTTTAGATTATTTAGATCATGGCAATAGTGGTCATGTACCTTTTATTTCCTGGAATACTCAATTGAATTCAATAAAGGCGGTACTGGATTCATATGGCATAAAAAAAGCACATTTAGTTGGACATTCTTTTGGAGCAGATACGGCCATGATGTTTGCTAAGAAATATCCTGAAAGGGTAAAGGATGTAGTGCTGTTGGACAGAGCTTACTATAATTTTAAGGATTTTGAAAAATTCAATGTTACAGAAGATACCATGAATATTTTAGAGTATGAATCGGATTCAGGATTATCCTATGATGAATTTTTACAGTATATGGACATGGCATGGAATAATGATATCACTAAGACTTGGAATATCAGCAAAGATGTGTTGCTGCTTGGAGGCAACTGCAAGAATTTTCTCGGAGATCCTATTACAGGTACTCCTTCATTGGCAGGAATTATTTCACTGATCAAAGAGGATCCTTTGAAATTTGGAATCGATCCTGATGAGGCTAAATTACTGCCGGATATTACAGAAAACGATGTATTATCCCTGGTCGATTTTTTGAAAAAGAAGATCAATAATTTTGGAAATGTCAATAGGAGATTTAGTGTAATACAAACCAATTATGCCCATGGAGATATGGTCAGGGATCCGGAGGCTATGAATGCCATGGAAAATTACGTTATTGAATATTTACAGAGTCAAAATAAACATATATATAAAACTAAGTGCGGTGTTGATGAAAAATATAAGCGTTCGATTTATAAATACAATTTTTTGCATTAAGAATTCTTGAACTTATTTAATGGCAATTACATATAGAGTGGATATTTCAAGAATGCAATTTTAAAATACCCACTCTATATTACTTTAAATTTTGTTTATATGCTTCAACCATTTTTTTTACCATGTTTCCACCTATAGATCCAGCTTCTCGAGAAGTTAAATCTCCATTATAGCCTTCCTTTAGGTTTATTCCAATTTCTTTTGCTGATTTTATTTTGAAATGTTTTAATGCCTCTTTAGATTGAGATGTAGTTAATTTATCGTTGTACACTGATATAATAACTCCTCCTTTTTATATTTATAATAGATCCTATCACCTATAATTAAGTTTGTGCATTTTTATGAAAATTAGTACAGGTAATTGGATGAATACGTGTAATAAAATGTAAAATTAGATTATTCATAAAATGTTCAAAAAATAAACAACTATTTAATATATATGACACAGTGTTGTAACATCAGATGTATAAAATAAAAATACAATAAGTAAACGACCTAGTTATATAGATCTCCCTTAAAAAAGTAAGCATTGGAAATGTACAGTGCTTACTTTTTGTAATATATAAACATATTTAGCGGCAAATTCGATTTTATAATTAAATAAATGCATTTATATGTACAGATGAATATATTATAATAATGATTAGAGGGGAGGAATAGCTTTGAAAAAGACTTATGTTTTAGATACCAATGTTATTCTGTATTCACCAGGGGCCATGTTGTCTTTTGGAGATGGTGATGTAGTTATACCGGAGGTGGTGCTTGAAGAATTAGATGGATTTAAAAAAGATAAAAGCGATTTAGGTGCTAATGCAAGACATGCAGCTAGATTAATAGATGGACTGAGAAAAAAAGGAAAAATCAATAAAGGCGTACAGCTGACATCTGGAGGAAAATTCAGGGTTGAAATGAATCATTATGATGTAAAGCTGCCACCAGCCTGGGATAAGAGCAAGCCGGACAACAGAATAATACAGGTATGCAAGGGACTTAAAGATCAAGGCGAAAATGTCTGCCTTATAACAAAAGATATTTTTGAAAGAATTAAAGCTGATATTATAGATATAGAGGTAGAGGATTTTTATGAAAAAGTTGTTCCGGAGGATAAAAGCCAATATACAGGAAGGATAGATATATATGCATCAAAGCAGGACATAGAAAATTTTTATAGAGAAAAGTATATGGGAACTGATAAAATCACCTGTTATGATGAAGAAACTGAAGAATATTTCATACCGGTTCTCTATGTGAATGAATTTGTCATAATACACTGTTTTGAACATCCTAAACAAACTGCTCTTGGAAGATTTGATGGGCAAAAAATTGTTCCACTTAATTTTAAGGACAGCTCGCCTCTGGGAATAAATCCAAGAAATGTTGGTCAGAAATTTATGCTGGAAGCTCTCCTTACAAATGCGGAAAAGGCTCCCCTTGTGATAATAAAAGGACCTGCTGGTACGGCAAAAACTTTTTTTTCATTGGCTGTAGGACTTCACAACATGATGGAAGAGGACAACAGAATGTATAGAAAAATGTTAGTATGCAGGCCCAATGTTACTATGGGTGAAGATATAGGATTTTTACCAGGTACAGAACAGGAGAAAATATTTCCGCTTATGAGGCCAATATTGGATAATCTTGAGATATTGGTGGATTCTGATGAGAAGGAAAGATATAAAAATGAAAAAGAATTAGAGGATAAAGTGATGGAACTGTTTGATAGAAAAATTATAACTACAGAAGCGGTGGGCTATTTGAGAGGACGTTCTATTACAAAAAATTGGCTTGTAGTTGATGAAGCTCAAAATTTAACACCTAAACAGGTAAAGGCCATAGTAACAAGGGTGGGAGTAGGTACCAAGCTGCTGTTAATAGGAGATCCAGATCAAATAGATCAAGCGTTTTTGGATTCCAGATCTAATGGATTATCCTATGCATCGGAAAAGATGAAGGGAAGTCCCCTATGTTATCAGGTTACTTTAAAGAACGATGAATGTGAAAGATCTCCACTGGCCTATGAAGCTTCTAAAAGACTGTAAATGGAATAATATTAAAGATAATGGTACCATAAAAAGATATTTTACTATGAACATATTGTTATATGTTATCATAGTGAATATCTTTTTTATTTGGCCCGTTATGAAGTTTTTATGGTATTTATAATTATTTCTATTTAAAAATTTTATCGTTTATTGTACAATATTGAAAGATATATTTTTAATTTATCATGTATTTTTAGGTTAGAAAGGAAAGGTTTTAATATATGAAAAAAAGGAGAACATCGGGTAAAAAGAGAAAATCAGTTTGGAAACTGGTGCTTTGTTTTTTGTTATTTGAGTGTATATTTACCGGAATGACGGCCCCTTTCTTGATATTTTACGGTCCTTTTGAAAACATAAAGAGAACCGTAGTAGGTGCAGCTATGACAACTTTAAGTCATCAATACATTGCAAAATTATTTTTGTCAGATGAAGATATAAAAAAAATACTGGCGGGAAATGCTGTTGAAAATGTGGATAATGTAAAAATTTTAAATTTTGAAAATAAACATGATAGCAGTATAGAAAGGGAAGATATAAGTGATGATAAAAAGAAATTTAAGGGATATATATTGATAATTCATGATCCTACTAGAGTCAAGGTTGGATACAGCAGCAAATTGGGAGTAGTGGGAGAACTCACCAGCAGAATAGCAGGCAGAAATAATGCCGTAGCTGCTATAAATGGAGGAGGATTTAAGGACAGTTCCTCTGGGGACAGTAAATGGACCGGCACCGGAGGGAAGCCTACAGGTATACTGATGAGCAATGGTAAAATTCTGTCTAACGATTTAGAAGATCCCGATAAAAAATCAGGTGTAATGGCAATTACGAGTAAAGGGCAGCTTTTAGTGGGAAATCACAGTTTGAACGATATGAAAAAAAGAGGTGTCACAGAGGCCATATCTTTTGGACCTGCACTGGTAGTAAATGGAAAAGGAACCATAACAGGAGACGGCGGATGGGGAATAGCCCCGAGAACAGCTATAGGTCAAAGGGCAGATGGAGCTATAATTTTTCTTGTTATAGACGGACGTCAGACTAAAAGTATAGGTGCTTCCCTGAGAGATCTTCAGAATATAATGATTAAATATGGAGCAATGAATGCCACAAATTTAGATGGGGGATCTTCTTCCACTATGTATTATGAAGGAGAAGTAATAAATAATCCCTGTGATACTCTAGGTGAAAGATCTGTCCCGTCTGCTATTTATGTGAAGCCATAGAAACTGTTATAGAATTATTAAAGGGGAGTGTGAGATGAAAGTTTTTAAGAGAATTATTGTATGGATATCTATATCACTGGTAGTACAATTTGCGGGATTATTTTATATAAATAATTATTTTCTGTCTTCTCAGACAGAAATAAAAGCCAAAAAGGTTTTAAAAAGTGAACCTAAGAAAAAAGATGTTGTTGTAAAAATACCACAAAATGCTAAGGATGTCAGTGTTTCCTTTGATGGAAGATATGTGGCTTATTACCAAGATAACATTTTAAAGGTTGTGGATTCAAAAACTGGTGATGGAAAAAATGTAGAATTTGAGGATGGAACGGAAATATCTTTTTATAAATGGCTTAAAGATAGAAATAGAATGCTTATAGCAGAAAAACGTAATTCTGATGAAGGTTATAAATTTAACTTGTCATATTATGAAGCTGACAAGGATATAAAAGAAAACAGCAAGGAATTGGATTGTTATGATGAAAAGGCTCAAATCAATGATATACAGGAATCTCATTATACAAATGTAATATATGTTAAAATACAGAACAGAGGGCGGAGGACAAATATATACAGAATAAATATAATGAATGAAATGCAAAAAGTATATACGAAGTCCTATGTGATAGGCAATATAGGAATTTTATATCTCGATGATAAATTAATATATGAAGATGATATATATCACAATATATATGTTACAGGCAGAGAAAAGCCTATTACCATCAAAGGAGTTAAAAATCCTGTATGGATAGGGGCTGATGAAAATGATAGGATATACATTGGAGATGAACAGAATGGAAAGATATCAAATATTTATTGCGGCAGTATCGATTCAGATGAAGATACTTATGAAAATATAAATTTAAATAAACCTGTAAATAAAGATGACATATTTTTAATGCCCTCAGGGAAAATATACATAAATGACAATTTAAAGGGAATTGTTACTGATGTAGCAACTGGAAAACAATATATATATAAGGGAAATTTTATACAGATATTTGAAGGCGGGATTGCCTCCATAAGTAATGGCCAATTGGAAGAAGTATCGTTAAACTAAAATTAAAAAAGGAAGGAATGAAATATTTGACTGAAACTATATTAGAAAAAGTACTTATCATACCTGCTATATTGATAGGATTTGCATTTCATGAGTTTGCACATGCAATTACAGCAGATAGGTTAGGAGATAAAACTCCTAAATTTCAAGGAAGGCTTACATTAAACCCCTTTGCTCATGTGGATATTATAGGATTTATAATGATATTGCTGGTTGGGTTTGGCTGGGCGAAGCCGGTGGAGATCAATCCCAGTGCTTTTAAAAATAGAAATAAAGATGATTTGAAGGTTTCTGTTGCAGGCCCACTTGCAAATTTAATAATAGCATTTTTGGCTGCTATGCTGGTAGTGCTGTTGTACAAATGGGGAGGATTGGCTACAGAAACTTCTTCAATTTTTAATCTGGTGGTTAAAATTATACTGTACATTGTAAATATAAACTGTATGTTATTTGTCTTTAATTTGATACCAATACCTGGTCTGGATGGATTCCATATATTGAGAGATATTTTTCCTTCACTGTTTTATAAGATATCAGGAAGTATATACAGATATCAGATTATAATATTACTGTTGTTTGTGGCTACTCCACTGGCCAAGTATGTAGTGGGTATTCCATCTTTTATGATATATAAGACTTTTATCAGAGTAGCCAATAACATCTTTTGATTTAAACACGTTAATTACTGTGAATGAGTTGTATAATAATAATTTATCTCTTTAAATATAGATTGTACACCTTTTCCCCAGTTTTTATCTTGTGCATATTTTTTACCTATCCAAATAAAGGGGTTATTTTCTTTCGGTCTGTTTATAGATAGATTTATAATGGTATGAGCGGCTATTCTTGAGGAATCCTCTATATTTGTGTTATACTCCTTCCAGCTGTGGTATACATTAAAAGGGTTGTTGGCTATTTTATAAGCATTAGGTGTATTTGCAGGGACAAAATTTTGCTCCTGGCCCGTTATGGCAAAAAGTAAAATAGGATTTAAATTAAATTCCCTTGATGTATTGATTATAGTGGAGAAGTAAGGCTCTTTGCATAATAGTGAATTTCGGGTGTTTAAATAGGATTTTAGCTTATTTGCATTTATACTCCGATACTTCAAATATTCCGGCAGATATACATTGGGGAAATTCTTTTTGTAACTTTCTAAGGTTATACTGTCAATTAAATTTTCCATTTGTGAAAATTTGATTGCATTAAAATTTGATTGCAGCATAAATTGACTTATTATACCTATAATTAAAATAGCTGTTAAAATAACTGTCACAGGTCTTTTTGATAATTTAAAGGGCTTTGAATCAAAAATTGGGATGCGATTGAAGATACCTTCACTGCGCTTAGTTGATGGTGAGGGCATGTCTTTTTTAATGCTTTTTTCATAATTGGTTAGATCGATTTCTTCAATTTTGTTCTCTATATTGTTGTTTACCCATTGGGTGAGTTCCTTTCTGAAATTTTCTTTTAAAAATTCATTTTTCATACAGTAGCTGAATATGTCATACATGAAGATGGATTTTTGGTCTTTAAAAAGAGTTCTTTTCAAAATATCTAGTTTTATAGTTTGCCTGTAGGTTTCAGGAAGACCATTCAACTTTTTATCTAAAATATGATGTATAGTGTTGGAGAGCATTCTTGCCTTTTCTCTTGAACTAATTTTAAGATATTTTTTGTCTATATAATTTTTGAGAATTTGTATATCATCTTTACTGATTATCTTTTTGTTTTTAAGTTCTTCTACAAAATATTCCATAATTTCACAACCCAAATGCTATTCTATGTATAATTATTTTACTTATTGTTATCGTATATTGCAGAAAAAACTTTAATATGAAATATATTTGAAGAATGCTGTTGACAAGTTTCCTGTTAAAAGAGATAATAAATTTTGTTTTAGTAAGCTGCATATCGTAAATAGAAGAGGGGAATTTTCTAATATGAGACTCAGAAAAAAATGGTGGGCCAGACCTGAAATGGAGGCCAGCTTTTTTGCAATAACAGAACCTGAAAAATGTAAGGGAAAGTGGAAAGAAAAATTTGGGAACAATAATAGCATATACTTGGAACTGGGCTGTGGAAGAGGAAAATTTTTATGCGAGCAAGCTCTGAACAATAAAAATATAAATTATATAGGAATTGATTTAAAGGATGAAGTCTTAGTATATGCGTTGAGAAAAGTAAAGGAAAATAGAATAGAGAATGTAAGGATAGTGCCTATGAACATAGTAAATGTTGAGAAAATCTTTAGTGAAGGTGAGATTGAAAGAATATATATAAATTTCTGTAATCCATGGCCTAAAAGAAGACAAAAAAAAAGAAGGCTGACTCATACTGTATTTTTAAATATGTATAAAAAGTTTTTGAAGCCGGGAAGCCAGATATGGTTTAAAACAGATGATAGGGTGCTTTTCGAAGAATCTCAGGATTATTTTACAGAGAGCGGGTATAAGATAGAGTATTTGACCTATGATCTGCATAACAGCGGCTTTGATGAAAATGTAGTGACGGAATATGAGGAGAAATTTGTTCAATCTGGTATGAAAATAATGTTTTTTATAGAAGAATTAGCACGAAATAGGTAAAAATTCTAGGTATTTAGTAGATCTTATAGACATAATATGGTAGTATATATGTAATTGAATATAATAGACATAAGGGGGAGCAAATTATGGAAAATAGAATGTCATTACACCATAAACTGATTGGTATATTAATATTGCTTGTTGTAATACCATTACTTGTAATATCGATTTTTTCCTATTTCATTTTGTCTAAAATTACAAGTGATAATGCTGAAGAACTGACTTATCAAATAGCAAAGGAGAAGGTTTCATATATTGATTTACATAACCTTTCATTAAAGCATGATCTGCAGTCATTATCAGTTAATAAAGATGTGCTTTCACAGAACAAGGGAGAGCTGTTAAATGCACTGGGCAGCATAACACAGAGCAACAAGGATATAATGCAGTCATATTTGGCGGATGAAACAAAGCAGATGGTAGTATATCCTCAAAGTGTGAAATTACCTGCAGGATTTGATCCAACATCCAGACCCTGGTATAAAGATACCATGGCTGCAAATGGGCGGATATATGTAACTGCACCTTATAAAGATGCCTTTACAGGTAAACTTGTCATAACCATTGCTAAAAAAGTTCAGCTTAGTAATGGCAAGAAGGGCGCTGTAGGTTTTGACATTGATCTATCCACATTAAGAGACAAGTTAGTTACGACTAAAGTGGGAAAAAGTGGATATGCACTACTGGTTTCAGCAGACGGCACAATTATTGCGGATTCTGATAAGAGCAAGGTAATGAAAAACATAAAAGTGGAGATTCCTTCTGGACAGTCCGTTTTAAGTGCAGGTCAGGGAAATGTGAAGTATGGAAGTGGAAAGGAATCTAAGATAGCTGGATTTAATAAATCCAAAGAAACAGGATGGACAATTATGGCGGTCAGTCCCAAAAGTGATTATGCGCAGGGATTGAATGCAGCTATCACAACGGCCATTATAATTTTATTGATTATGCTGGCAATAGCTGTTGTATGCGGCATATTTATTGCAAAATATGCGACAGAACCTTTAACTCATATACAGCAATTTGCCAAGAGATTGTCAGAATGTGATTTCAGTACTCCTATAATTGTAAAGAGAAAGGATG
Organism: Clostridium sp. MT-14; assembly: GCF_042436595.1. NCBI lineage: Bacteria > Bacillati > Bacillota > Clostridia > Eubacteriales > Clostridiaceae > Clostridium > Clostridium sp. MT-14. The sequence goes on along the minus strand of NZ_JBHMIY010000002.1, from coordinate 159,264 downwards.
AATTTGCAGATGCAGCTCTTTCACTCAATAAGGCTCAGGAAAATGTGAAATCTTTGGTGAAGACCATAATTGACAATTTTGAGAATATGAGTGCTTCTGGTCAGGAACTTTCTGCAACTGTCCAGGAAATGACGTCTAAATTTGAGAACATAAACAATTCTATAAATGATATCGTAAACGGTTCTCAGGAGACAACAGCTTCTGCTGAAGAAGTTACTGCATCTGTGGAAGAGATAGATTCAAATATAAATCAATTATCAGATAAGGCAATTAATGTAAATACAAATGCAAGCAAGTCTAAGGAAAATGCTCTTTCTGTCCAGGAAAACGCTCAAAATGCCATAAAGGAATGTAAAGACATCTATAAAAATGAAGAGATGAATATACTAAAGGCTATAGATGAAGGAAAAGTAGTTTCAAAAATAAAAGAGATGGCAGATATAATAGCAAGTATTGCGGAGCAGACTAATTTGTTGGCATTAAATGCAGCCATTGAAGCTGCGAGGGCAGGGGAACATGGTAAAGGATTTGCGGTAGTTGCAGAAGAAGTGAGGACACTTGCAGAACAATCTTCTGAAACAGTTTCTACAATTCAAAATGTTGTAGTAAAAGTTCAAGAGGCCTTTAAAAATCTTTCAAATACCAGTCATCAAGTTTTAAAATTTATTGATGAAAATGTAAATGTCCAATTGGATAATTATCTGAGTACCGGAGAAAAATATTATAAGGATTCTCAATTTACATCTGATTCTCTGAAGCAACTTACGTCGATGACAGAGGAAATAAAAAGTACAACGAATGAAGTGACTAAGGCAATTAACGGCATGGCTGGAATTGCACAAAAATCTTCTGAAAGTACTAACCAGATTCAAGATGTTATAAATGATGCAGTGCAGGGTATGGTACAGATTGATAAAACTGCCAAAGACCAAGCGGATTTAGCTCAAAAGTTAAATGAAATCATTCAAAAATTTAAAATTTAATTCTATAAGGTGTTACTTACAGTAGGTATATCTGCATAAATAGGGAAAAGCTGGTTATATAACCAGCTTTTCAACATATAAGTCACTTTCTTTTTTCAAATCCAAAAAATTTCCCTCATCTAAAAGCAGAGGATTTGTCAAATCATTTACATGAACTTGAATCACCTTGTATTTTTTACCATTGTTTAACAGTACATTTTCTCCCATGAAATAATTTATTATATGGTTTAAAAATACATCACAGTATCTACAATCGAGCTTTCCAAGACTTTGTTCTTGAATGATCTTCAGAGCTTCAAAGGGGCCCCTTACTTTCTTATAGTATCTTGAGGAGTTTACTTCATCAAATAAGTCTGCAATAGCTATTATTTTAGCAAATAAATGGATTTTATCTCCAGCTATACCTAATGGATATCCGGATCCATCCATTTTTTCATGGTGCATCAACACTCCGTAACTTACAGAAGGATCCAGATATGGAATGCTTTTTATAAAATTATAACCTATGACAGGGTGGGTTTTAATAATTTTATACTCTCTAGAAGCAAGAACTCCATTTTTATTCAGTATATCTCTATTTATTTTTGTTTTGCCAAAATCATGTAATATTGCTGAATAGGTCAATAAATTTAGATCACGTTGATTTAAATTTAGCCATTTCCCCAGTATAAAGCTTATAGCGGATACATTTATACTATGCCTGTAGATGGCATCTTTTCCGCTGCCGTAAAATACAATATTTCTAATGACTATCCCCGTTGATTTAAATTCCTCCTGTATCTTTTTTGAAAAAGATCTTATTTCATTCATTTCAGGAACTTTTAACTCAGATATATTATTAAATATACGTTTTAAGCTCAGAGAAAATTCATTAAAATCATTCTCTATTTTTTGTATTGTATTTGTTTCAACAATTAAAGGACTGTCAGAATCATTTTTTACGTAGACTTCTACTTTGTCCACAAGATAGTTTTGCTTTAAATTATTTATAGTAGACGCTGTAATAATAATATTTTTAGCCAATAACATTTTACCTTCAAAAATTACATCACTTGAAGACATCATTCCAGGTTTTAATTCATCAAGTGAAAGTAACTTCTTTTCCCATGTCATATTGTCTCACCTCATATATCGTTAATTTAGAAATATATAGTAATTAAGTATTTTATCGTATCCTTTTCATAATTCTAAATATGATTGAGGCAAAATAAACCATTTTTATTATTTTCTAATCTACATGTAATTAATTTTTGAAGCTGTGAATTGGAGCAGGGATTCTACCGCCCCTATTTATAAAAGACTCACTGGAAAATTTACTTACGGACATTATGGGAGCTTTTCCAAGGAGGCCTCCAAAATTTGCTTCTTCTCCTACAGATTTATTGTAAACTGGGATTAATCTTACAGCAGTTGTCTTACAGTTTATCATTCCGATGGCGGCTTCGTCTGCAATTATTGCTGATATGGTGGATTCAGGTGTGTCCCCTGGTATCCCTATCATATCAAGTCCTACAGAGCATACACAGGTCATGGCCTCTAGTTTCTCCAAATTGAGGGAACCCGCATTTACAGCATGTATCATTCCTTCATCTTCACTTACAGGTATAAATGCGCCGCTTAGACCTCCAACTTGTGATGCAGCCATTATACCACCTTTTTTGACTGAATCGTTTAAAAGTGCAAGGGCTGCTGTTGTACCTGGACATCCGCAGCTTTCCAGTCCCATTTCCTCAAGAATTCTTGCCACACTGTCTCCTACAGCAGGTGTAGGAGCAAGAGACAAGTCCACTATTCCAAAGGGAACATTTAATCTTTTTGAAGCTTCACCAGCTACTAATTGTCCCATTCTAGTTATTTTGAAAGCAGTCTTCTTTATAGTTTCGGCTACTGTGTTGAAGTCCTTATTTTTTACTTCCTCCAATGCTGATTTTACAACACCAGGACCACTGACACCAACGTTTATTATGGCATCGGCTTCTCCAATTCCGTGAAATGCTCCGGCCATAAATGGATTATCCTCTACGGCATTTGAAAATATCACTAGTTTGGCACACCCTATACTGTCATCTTTTCTGGTGAGATAAGCGGTTTTTTTCACTACTTTTCCCATATCTTTTACTGCATCCATGTTTATTCCAGCTTTTGTAGTCGCTACGTTTACTGAAGAACATACTTTATTGGTGGATGCCAGTGCTTCTGGTATAGAGTCTATGAGTATCTTATCCCCTTTTGAGTAACCTTTATGTACAAGCGCTGTAAAGCCTCCGATAAAATCTATACCGAGAGTCCTGGTAGTTTTGTCTAGAGTTTGTGCAAATTTTACATAATCCTTATCTGAAGTTGATTGGGCCACAAGGGAAATGGGTGATACAGATACTCTTTTATGTATTATTGGTATACCATACTCTATTTCAATCTGTTCTGCAGTTTTAGCCAGATTTTCGGCATATTTGGTTATTTTATCATATATTTTTGTCCGTGCCTTTTCTCCATCGCTGTCGATACAATCCATAAGTGATATGCCCATAGTGATAGTTCTTATGTCAAGATTTTCCTTGTCTATCATTTTTATTGTTTCCATTATATTTTTAGTATTTATCATTATTGTTCACACTCCAGTTTAAATTTCTTGCATAGAAGTAAATATATCTTCTCTTTGAATCTTGACATCAACGCCTATTTCCTCTGCCTTATTTTCAAGAGCATTTTTTATACTTGTAAAATCTGCATTCATTTTACTTAAGTCTACAAGCATTATCATAGTAAAATAGTTTTCTATTAGAGTTTGATTGATATCCAAAATGTTTATGTTATTTTTAAATAGTACAGAGGTTATTTTATAAATTATGCCCACTTTATCTTGTCCAATTACCGTTATAAATGCTTTCATTTACTATGTCCATCTCCTTTTAATATTAGTTAATTTACACTAAAGTACAATTTATTTGAGAAAATAAAAAGAGATTAAAATAAGGTTTAATCTCTGGTAAACAAGGAATTAGAATAGTAAAATAGCTGAAATCTACTATTTTAAATAAAAAATCCCCCGTCCCTTTTACCTGAGAGTTTCACTGTAATCAGTTTTCCCCTTCGGTGCTCTTTGAGAGTCTCTCCAGAGGCTTGTCAGTTAACGGTCTATCAATGTATTCCACTAACTTCATCCAGCCTATTAAATTGTTAAAGTGATTATAACATGTTTCATAAATTAATTCAAATACAATATTTCAATTTTAAATCAAATTAAAAAAGAATTCTTGAGTTGTTAAAGCCCAAGGATCCTTTTATTTTAATGTACTATTTTGCTTTTTTAGCGGCATCGAGTATAGCATCAAAATTTGGCTGATTTGTAACCTCTGGAACATACTCCACATAAGTAATTTTATTTGAACTGTCGACTACAAAGGCAGCTCTGGCTAAAAGACCTAAATCATCCATATATGTTCCAAAATTTTTACCGAAGGTTCTATCTTTAAAATCAGATACCGTAATCACATTTTTTATTCCATTAGCTGCGCACCAGCGGCTCTGGGCAAAAGGCAGATCCATGGATACTGTATATACAGTTACACCAGGAATTTCTGATGTTTTTTCATTAAAAGTTCTGGTTTCTAGATCACAAACTGGAGTATCTAGGGAAGGCACTGTTAAAAATATTCTAACTCCCTTTGTATTCCCTAGAGAAATAGTATCCATTGCATTATTTATAAGTGTGAAATCTGGTACAGTATCACCGACTTTAAGGGCATTTCCAGAAACCTTCACAGTTTTTCCCTGAAATTTTAAATTCATTTATATCCCTCCAAATAAAATATATTAATTGAGAATAATTATTTATTATCATATTTATAATAGCATAAATGTGCAAAATATGCAAATTTATTATAATTTTTATTTCACATGTTGTATAGAATTAATGTATAATATCTTTTAGAGTATTACAGATTAATTTTGCTGTGGAGAGTGGGAATTTTATATGGAAAACTTAGGAGGAAAAGTTGCAGTAATTACTGGGGCATCTAGAGGTATAGGGAGAAGTATTGCTGTAAATATGGCAAAGTGCGGTGCCAGTGTGATAATAAATTTTAATCAAGACGAGGAAGGGGCTTATAAAACTCTTGAAATGGTGAAACATATAGGCTCTATTGGAGTTGTTTTGCAGGGAGATGTAAGCTTGTACAATAGTGCCGAAAAAATGATAAAAAGCACTATAGACAAAATGGGAAAAGTCGATATACTTGTAAATAATGCAGGGGTTTGCTACATAGGGCTTTTTATGGATATGCAGCAGAAACAGTGGAATTCTATAATAGATGTTAATTTTAAGGGTATGCTGAATTGTACCCACTGTGTACTAAAACATATGATTTCAAGAAAAAGGGGCTCTATAATAAATATCTCATCTATGTGGGGAAATGTAGGTGCCTCTTGCGAATCAATTTATTCTGCCACCAAGGGAGCCATAAATCTTTTTACTAAGTCACTTGGGAAAGAAATGGCACCGTCTAATATTAGAGTTAATGCTGTGGCGCCTGGAGTAATAGATACCGATATGAATGCCTGTTTAAAAGCTGATGATAGAGATATGTTGAGAGAAGAAATTCCAATGGGCAAATTTGGAAGCAGTGATGAAGTGGCAAAAGTAGTGTGCTTTTTAGCAGGAGAATCTTCATCCTATATAACTGGACAAATAATAACTGTGGATGGCGGAATGTCATAGTTAAGTAGGGCTTTTTTAAAGTAAATTTTAAATCAAACGATAAATATATATAATGCTAAAAATTTGATTTTGTAAGTAAAGTAAATACAATTTAGTAAAATATTATTAATGAAAATAGGATGATAATTATGTGTAAAGTTATAATATTGGATGATATGGCGTATATGAGATATAGAGTAAAAGACATTCTGGAAAAGACAGGAATCGAAGTATATGAATCGGGAACTTCCTTTGATTTCTTTAACAAACTTCATGATAAAAAAGAGGAAATAAATTTAATAATATTGGAAGTGGGCCTCAGTAATGAAGATGGTTTTGAAGTGCTTAGAAAAATAAAGGCCAGGAATTTAAGTATTCCAATAATGATACTTACAAAGATGAATACTAGAAGCGCATTTATAAAATGCATAAAAGAGGGAACGTCAGAATATATATTAAAGCCTTTTAACAATAAAGTGCTGCTTGAAAGGATAAATAAGCTTATAAAATCCAGTAAAAACAAAGATGAGCAGGGTGAAATAATATATTTAAATTTTCAGCAGTATATTACAAAGCAGATTATCAAAGCTAGGGCTGAAAATACCAAGCTCTCGATTATAATGGTCAGCTTGATAAAAAAATATTTTACGGCAGCGGATGAAAAAATAGATATAAAGGACAATTATCTTATATTGATGGACTCACTTTATGAAAAATTAAGACCTATTTTTAAAACACCGGATTTATTTGAAAAGTATGGATTTTCTACTCTTGTAGGTGTGCTCCCACGATGCCAAAAAGAAAAGGTTCTTTCTATTGTCAATAGAATAGATGGAATATATAACAGAATTAAATCTATAGATGAAAAATACAGCGAATATCACCTTGAGTACAGTTATGTTGTTTTTCCCGATGATGGAAAAGACAAGTCACAGCTTTTGGATAAGCTGACATCAAATATGAAAAATAAAATGGATGGAAAATAAACTGGCTTTTTAAAAAAAGATGTTTTATTATTAAAGGGGTTGGATATTAAGTTTTTAAGGGAGATGAGTATATGATATATTCATTGGTATTTGGTTTGGTAACCATGGCGTTTGGTATTATACCTAAAATAGTTAGACCTAAAAAGATCAATTCCTGGTATGGGTATCGAACTGAGATTTCCATGAAAAATCAGGACACGTGGAATGAGGGAAATAGATATTCTACTAATCAGTATATACTTGCAGGAATAATTCTTCTTATTTTAGGTAAAATAGGTTACTATTTTCTACAGGGGAAAGGCTATCTAGTTCCATTGATAGGCTTTATACCTGTTTTAATGGTTACAGTGTTTACTACTGAGAAACACCTGAAGAAAACCTTTGATGAAAACGGTAAGAGAATTGATAAATCCAGTAATTTAAAACAAAATAATATTGATGATTGATAAATAACATTGTGAATGAGATTGTAGAAAGTCAAATATTCAATTTAAAAGGGGGACAATCATGGAGGTTGTAGCTGTCTGGAAAGGTTGTCAGTATTTTAAGAATTGTAATAAAAAAATAGATGCATTTGTCATAAAGTGCACATTATATGAAACTAAATGCAAAATAGAACCTCTTCTTACGGGTATTCAAAAGCATGATTTGTTTATGAGCAATAAAACCAGATCCAGTGCTCATCCAGATTTTTATTTTTTGGTATCTGATGATATAAAATATATTGAACCACTTGAATGGTTTTGTGATGTTTTCAGTCTTTTGGGGCAAAATTCACCCTATAAAAAAATAAAAAATTTAAAAATAGAAAATTTAGAAGATATTAAAGATATTAATTATTGATTGAGGACAATCTGGAGGGAATCCAGATTGTCCTCAATCAATATAGCTAAAATATTTGATATTTAAACTCTTATATAATCCGAATGAACATATCCAATTATAGATCCTGCCTGTACTTTATACCAACGGCCATCAGTACTTAAAATTGTAACTTTACTTCCATAAGGAAGAATTGTGAGAACACGGCCTGTCCATGGACTGTTTCTTAAATTTAAGACTGAAGATCTATTATTTAAAATTACAGTGCCGGTCTTGGATTTAGAAGCTGCCGATGTAGACGAAGATTGGGAAAGACTTATATAGCTAGAGTAAACATAGCCTGTTCTACCATTTGCAGTTACTTTGTACCAGCTGCCGGAACTTCCCGAAATAGTAACCGAAGTTCCATTTGACAGGGAACCTATTATGGAACCCTGAGGTGCTGTTCTCAGATTCAAAGATGAAGAGCTATTTTGAAGTTTAACATAACCTGTTTTTGAACTGGAGGAAGAAGTTCCGCTAGAAGTTGAAGTACTGCCTCCCCCTGAATTTATGTAGGTAGAAGCTACATATCCATAGGATGAATTTAACTTGATCTTATACCAGCTTCCCACAGAGCCAACTATTTCAACGGACTGTCCCTTTCTTAAGCTTCCAAGTATTCCAAAGGACGTGCCTGCCCCATTTCTTACATTTAAAGATGAATTACTGTCTGAAATATTTACAATTCCGGTCTTATAAGTATTGGTACCTCCGGAAGAGCTGCTGCTTGAAGATGAAGTTGGAACTGATTGCCTTCCGTTCCCCACATATATGTATCCTTTTAGATATAAGTTGCCCCTGTTTTTTATGGCTTCTTTTGAGAGAGTTTTTACATTCCCGTCATAATTGCCCCTTATGCTAAAATTGCCTTCGTTAAAATATACGGTATTACCCTCCACTTTTTCTACAAAGCCAACATGTCCGTATCCAACGGGACCACCACCCCATACTATTATGGAATTTGCCTTTGGTTCAGAACCATAAGGATACACATTATCCCTTGCATTGGCATACCACCAATCAACCGCATTTCCGTAAAATTCCGAAGGAAGTGCAATCCCTAATTTTTCAAGAACCCTTCCATATGTAAACCAGGTGCATTGCCCGCTGTAGCCGCATTTGGCAAATATATTTCCAACTGCAGTATAGGCGCTGCTTTGAATATTTGGTAAAATACCAGCAGCATGTACGGTATTTATTATATTTTTGTTGTTAATAAGAGATGCAGAAATAAAAAAAGCAAAGACTAATTTCTTGTACTTATTCATGCTGTGTCCTCCTGAAAATATAATTCAATCTAAAACTTACAAAATCATTATAATTATCGTAATTAGCTAGAAATAATTTAGTTAATTGTACTATATTTTTTGGAATAATTCCATGAAATTACATAAGCTTTATGTATATTGACAAGAATAATTTCCAGATAAATAGTAAAATTTCGTGTTGACATAAAAAAAGAACCTGTTATAATTAAAAACAAATAGATTTCGTAGTTTACATTATACTAGGGAGGTAAAAACAAAGTGAAAAATATCATTGGGAGGAAAATGAAAGCAGTAAATAGAAATTACTATTACTTTACTTTTAGCTGGGGCTATTTTTATTTTAGCGCTGGTTATTTTTGCTTTCAAAAATATTTAAGATTCCTTCTAATGAGTAGATATAGTTATGTGTGTTGATTCAAATCTTCTTGCATACTGGGTGAAAATGTAATTGGTTAACTTTAGACAAGGCTCATTAAGAGGCCTTGTCTTTTTATTTTATTTAAATTTATTTACGGGAGGAATTTATAATGATAGTGATTATGAAGCCAAAGTCGCCATTGAAAGAGATAATGATGTTAAAACAAAAAATTGAGATGGATAATGATGTATCGGTAAATGTAATACAGGGAAAGGAGTATTGTGTGCTGGGTCTTATTGGAGATACTACGACAGTTGATGCAGGCAAAATTAGAGCTAATGAATTTGTGGAAAATGTAAAAAAGGTACAGCAGCCCTACAAACTTTCTAATAGATTATTTCATCCAGATAATACCGTGGTAAAAATAAAAGATGGGTCTATTGGCGGAGATGAGCTAGCTGTTATAGCAGGTCCATGTTCTGTAGAAAGTGAAGAACAGATTGTAAGTATTGCAAAAGATGTAAAAAAGAGCGGAGCTAAATTTTTAAGAGGAGGTGCTTTTAAGCCCAGGACTTCACCTTACAGCTTTCAGGGACTCAGAGTCAGAGGACTGGAGCTTTTGAAAATAGCCAGGGAGGAGACAGGACTTCCCATAGTTACGGAGATCATGTCCACTGACATGATAGATAGATTTGTTGAAGATGTGGATATAATACAGGTTGGAGCGAGAAATATGCAGAATTTTGAGCTCTTAAAACAGCTTGGGAAGACTAAGAAACCCATTCTTTTGAAAAGAGGAATTTCAGCTACTATTGAAGAATTGCTCATGTCTGCTGAGTATATAATGTCCGGTGGAAATGAAAATGTAATACTCTGTGAAAGAGGAATAAGAACTTTTGAGACTTACACAAGAAATACATTGGATTTAAGTGCTGTACCAGTTATAAAAAAATTAAGTCATCTTCCAGTAATAGTAGATCCTAGTCATGCAGCAGGAATTTGGTGGATGGTTGAACCATTGGCTAAAGCGGCAGTGGCTGTAGGGGCAGATGGGCTTATGATAGAAGTTCATAATGATCCTGTCAATGCAAAATGTGATGGACAGCAGTCCATAAAGCCAAAAGTGTTCCAAAAGCTTATGAAAGATATAGATAAGATGATAAATGCGGGAATGAGCAGGGAGTACGATGTTGTGAACATATAATACTATGATATTTAAGGAGGTGAAGTTACACGTGGAAGATTGTGACTTTAAAGTGAATATAGCTGTTGTTGGAATGGGACTTATTGGGGGGTCCTATGCTATGGCACTTAGAGTTCTAAATCCAAAGAGTATAATTGGAATAGATAAAGACAAAAAAGCTTTAGATAATGCTCTGCACAGGGGTATTATAGATAGGGGATATGAAAGCGGTGGAAGGTTCTTGAAGGAAGTTGATCTGGCTATAATAGCTCTTTATCCTAGGGATACAGTGGAGTTTGTAAAAAATAATCTAAGTAATTTTAAAATGGAAGTGCTTATAACAGATACTTCAAGTGTAAAGAAGGACGTGGTAAACAATATAAATGCATTTTTGCCTGATGGAATGGAATTTGTTTCAGGACATCCTATGACAGGCAGAGAGTGCAGAGGAATAGAGTTTGCCTCAGCGGATATTTTTACAAAAGCCAACTATATAATAACACCAAGCAGTAAGAATACTTCCAGGGGACTTAAAGTAATAGACACCATGGCCAGAAAAATGGGCTGCAGCAATGTGACTTATGTTAGTCCGGAAGAGCATGATGATGCAATCGCTTTTACCAGTCAGCTTCCACATGTTGTAGCTGTTTCTCTTATGAATTCCCATGAGGAAGGCTTTATAGACCATATGGCGCTGTTTACGGGGGGAAGTTTTAGGGACGCCACCAGGGTGGCACAGATCAACTCAGGGCTGTGGAGTCAATTGTTTATAATGAATTCTAATAAATTGGTAGATGAAATAGAAAGATTTCAAAGGAGTATAGATAGATTAAAAACAGCTATAATATACAGGGATATGAAGAGCATAGATCATATTTTTCAAAATGCAATTCGCAGGAGAAAAGCTCTAGTTAAGAGGTAAGGATAGTGATTTTATGAATATTATTAGTATAAATCTTAAAGAAAAATGTTATAAAATCTATATAGAGAGAGGAAGTTTAAAATGTATAGGAGAAAAATTGAAATCTGTATACAAAAGTAGAAATATAGTTGCAATTACTGATTGCAATGTGGGAAAATTATATTTGAACACACTTAGAGAATCACTTTTGAGTGCTGGATTTAAAGTGAATTCAATATCCATACCGCCGGGAGAAAAAAGTAAAACTCTGGATGTACTGAAAGGGGTATATGAGAATTTATGCAAGTTCAATACTAGAAGAAGTGATATTATAATTTCTCTTGGAGGTGGAGTAGTAGGAGATCTGGCGGGCTTTGCTGCAGCTACTTATTTAAGGGGAATAAGATACATTCAGGTGCCGACTTCGATTTTGGCACAGGTTGACAGCAGTATAGGAGGAAAAGTAGCAGTGGATTTACCCTGGGGAAAAAATCTGGTAGGAAGTTTTTATCATCCAGATGCTGTATTTATAGATCCTGAAGTGCTTGTATCTTTAAATGATAGATTTTTTAGTGATGGAATGTCTGAAGTTATAAAATATGGATTTATACGTGATAAAAGTATTTTAGAAACTTTAGCTTCCCTTCCCAGTAAAAACGATGTTTTAGATAATATTGAAGATATAATATGTAAATGCTGTAATATAAAAAAACAACTGGTGGAGATGGATGAAAGGGATTTAGGAGATAGGATGATGTTGAATTTTGGGCATACTCTGGGGCATGCTGTAGAGAAGTATTATAATTATGTAAAATACAGCCATGGAGAAGCTGTAGCCATTGGTATGGCTGCTATAACTAGAAGAACTGAAGAAATGGGCATTACTAAAAGCGGGACTTATGATTATATGAAATACATATTGGAGAAATATGTGCTTCCCACTTGTATACCGGATTTAAACAGGGAGGCTGCTGTAGATTCTATAGCGCTGGACAAAAAATCATCAAGTAATGGTACTTTAAATCTTATAGTTTTAGAAGAAGTGGGAAAAGCAAGAATAATGAAAGTAAAGATACCTCAAGTGCAGGAGTTTTTATTTTTAGATGAAACAAAATGAGAGGAGAATGTATTTTGAGGTATTTATACATAAAACCATCTGAATTAAAGGGAAAAGTGATTGTTCCCACTTCTAAAAGCATATGTCACAGAGCAATAATATGCGCTTCACTATGTGATGGTATTAGCAATATAGGAAATGTGGATTTTTCCAGGGATATAGAAGCTACCTGTGATGCCATGGAGAATTTGGGTGCAGAAATACAAAGGGGAAAAAATAATTTGATTGTAAAAGGAAATTCCAGGATCCATGTAAAAAATACCAGTATAAATTGTTTACAGTCAGGTTCTACCATAAGATTTTTAATACCTATAGCTGCTACAATTGATGAAGAAATTATTTTTACAGGTGAGGGAAAATTGGTGAAGAGGCCTCTTGATATTTATTATGATATATTTGACAGCCAAAAAATATATTATAAAAATTTTAAGGGAAAGCTGCCCCTGATTTTAAAGGGGAAATTGAAATCGGGGGAATACAGGGTTAGAGGAGATGTGAGTTCTCAATTTATAACAGGGCTTTTGTTTGCCCTTCCAAGGTTAAATGGAGATTCTACAATATATGTAACCACTCCGTTGGAATCCAAACCCTATGTGGATATTACACTGGATTTACTAAAAAAATTTGGAATAAATGTGGATGAAGATGGACATGGAAAATATACAGTTAGGGGAGGGCAGAAATATAAGAGCAGAGACTACTATGAGGTGGAAGGAGATTTTTCACAGTCCGCCTTTTGGCTTATCATGGGAGCCCTTGGCAAAGGTATTACTTGCTGCGGATTAAAAAAAGACTCTCTTCAGGGAGACAAGATCGTAGTAGATATACTCAGAAAAATGGGTGTGAAAATTGAATGGGAGAAAGGCGGCTTAGTTGTCAGTCCCGCCCGTAAAATTTACAGCAGCACTATTGATGCTTCACAATGTCCTGATCTTGTACCTGCACTTGCAGTTTTGGCCTCTGTGAGCTGTGGTACTACTGAAATTAAAAATGCAGGAAGGCTCAGAGTTAAGGAGTCAGACAGACTTAAGGCCATATCAACGGAGTTGAATAAAATAGGAGGGAATGTAGTAGAAAAAGAAGATGGACTCATTATAGCAGGGAGGGAAAAACTCACAGGCGGCGAGGTGAACAGCTGGGATGATCATAGGATAGCCATGGCTCTGGCATCGGTGTCTTCAAAATGTCAGAACCCTATGATAATAAAAGGAGCCGAATGTGTGAAAAAGTCCTATCCAAATTTTTGGAAAGATTTTAAGAACTTAGGAGGAAATATAAATGAGCGGAATATGGGGAAATAAAATAAAATTATCCATCTTTGGCGAGTCCCATGGAAAATCTGTAGGCATTACTATAGACGGATTGAAGCCTGGTATAAAAATTGATCTGGAATATATAAGAGGACAGATGAAAAGAAGGGCACCGGGATTTACAGAATTTTCTACAGCCAGGAGAGAGGAGGATAATTTTCAGATTTTAAGTGGGTATTTTAAAGGTAAGACAACGGGCACACCTCTTTGTGCAATTATACTGAACAATGACACTCACTCAGAACACTACGAAAAAACTTCGGATATATTGAGACCGGGGCATGCAGATTTTACTGGAAAAGTTAAATATAATGGCTTTAATGATTACAGAGGAGGAGGCCATTTTTCGGGGAGGCTCACAGCACCGCTGGTTTTTGCTGGTGCATTATGCAGAAATATATTAGAGGAAAGAGGAATAATAATAGGAAGCCGTATAGAGAGCATAGGCACAATTAAAGATAAGAAAAGCTTTGACGTTGTTTCTACCGATGAGAATATGCTCAGGGAGCTTTCAAAAGACAAATTTCCTGTACTAGATGAAGATTACTGCAAAAAAATGAAGGACAGTATATTAAAAACCAAGTCAGAAGGGGATTCCCTTGGAGGAATTGTAGAGACGATAGTTTTAAATTTACCAGCAGGTATAGGTGATCCATTTTTTGATTCGGTGGAAAGTACTCTTTCCCATCTTTTATTTTCTATTCCTGCAGTTAAGGGAGTGGAATTTGGAATGGGATTTAATATGACCACTATGAAAGGCTCAGAGGCCAATGACGAATACTATATGTCAGAAGATCATAAAATAAAAACTTACACGAATAATAACGGAGGAATTCTAGGAGGAATCACGGATGGCATGCCTCTTGTATTTAGGGCAGCTGTAAAACCAACTCCCTCTATAGCAAAACCTCAAAGGACTGTGAATATTAGAAATGAAAAGAAGGAGATTTTGAAAATAGAGGGAAGACATGATCCCTGTATTGTACCCAGGGCTGTGCCGGTAATAGAGGCGGTTACAGCTATTGGAATATTGAATTTAATGGATGAGTGAAGTGGGGGTGATATTTTGGAAAGTTTGGATGAATTAAGGAATAAAATAAATAAATTAGATGGAGAAATGGTTAGAATTTTTATTGAGAGAATGAATGTGGTTTCTAAAGTAGCTGAGTACAAGAAAGAAAATCATATGAATGTACTGGATGAAAATAGGGAAGAGAATATCATAAAAACACAATTAGAGAATTTTAAACAAAGCTCCATGAAAAACGAAATAGAAACTTTTTTGAGAGACATTATGAGTATAAGTAGAGACCTTCAAGAGAAAAAGATAAAGGAAGATAATAAACCGGAAATAATGGGGTATAACCATTCCTGTAAAGTCGGATTTCAGGGTATACTGGCGTCTTTTAGTTATGAAGCTCTAATTGACTATTTTGGGGATAAGGTTAAAACCCTAGGCTTTGATAACTTTGAAGATGTGTTTAATTCACTGGAAAATGGGAATGTAGATTATGGAATCCTTCCAATTGAAAATTCTTCTACTGGAGGAATTTCTCAAGTCTATGATCTGCTTGAAAAATATGATCTTTATATAGTGGGAGAGAAGTGTATTAAAGTAAACCATAACCTTCTAGGTGTTCCGGGAGCTTCAATAGAAGACATAGAGGAAGTATATTCACATAGTCAGGCATTTATGCAGAGCAGTAAATTTTTAAAAAAACACAAACATTGGAAGCTTATACCTTATTTTAATACAGCTAAAAGTGCTGAATACATAAAGAAAGAGAATGACAAGAGTAAAGCTTCCATAGCCAGCAGGAAAGCTGCGGAATTTTATGGATTGGATGTATTGAAGGAAAATATAAATTACAACAGCTATAATTATACAAGATTCATAGTAATAAGCAGGAATATGGTATATGATAGAAAATGCGATAAAATCACTATTCTCATTACTCTACCCCATAAAGTTGGAAGTTTATACAATGTACTCAAGTTCTTCTGGGAAAATAACTTAAATATGACTAAAATAGAGTCAAGACCTATGGTAAACAGACCGTGGCAGTATTTTTTTTGTATTGATTTTTATGGAAATATAATGGAGATGGGGACTAAAAGTGCACTGGAGGGAATAAAAAAAGAGAGCTCCTATTTTAAATTACTGGGAAATTATAGGGAAGGATAAGACAATTGACAGTTGACAAATTACAATTGTCAATTGTGCATTGTAAATTGTCAATTGCACTGGAGGTGAGTTTAATTGAGTGATTTTTATGGGCTTATAGGAAAAACATTAGTGCATAGTTTTTCTCCTGTTATACATCATCTTATTTTGGATGTTATGGGGAAGAGTGGAGAATATAATCTCTTTGAAATAGAGGGAAAAGATCTAGGCAAATCGCTGGAGAGCTTAAAAATTTTGGGGTGCAGAGGTATAAATGTGACCATACCCTATAAAGTTGAAATTATGAAGTATTTGAATGAAATATCCAAAGAGGCAAAGGACATAGGGGCCGTGAATACCATAGAGTTTATCGATGATGAATTGATAGGTCATAACACTGATTATTATGGTTTTGGATTGACCTTAAAAAGATATGATATAGAGCTATTTAATAAAACCGTAATACTGTTGGGTACAGGAGGAGTTTCCAAAGCTGTAGCCAGATATATTTTAGACAATGGGGCCAGGGATATGGTATATGTAAGTAGAGATCCGCATAAATTTCATGAATACGGATTTAAAGTTATAAGCTATGATGGACTGCGTAAAATAAAAAAAGGTGATATTATAATAAATTGTACACCCTGTGGAATGTACCCGGATATAAATGATTGTCCTGTAGATAGAGAAATTTTAAGTAAATTTAACACAGCAGTGGATTTGATATACAATCCTCAAAGTACTTTATTTCTGAAGTTGTCAGATGAGTTAGGACTTAACACCGTGAATGGATTGTATATGTTGGTGGCCCAGGCTGCAGCATCTCAGCGAATTTGGCAGGGAAGAGAAATACCTTTGAAAATTATAGATAAAATATATGATGATTTGAGACAAGGGAAAAAGATTTGATTTATGAAGAGAATATATAAAAATGTAGTTCTCATAGGTATGCCTGGATCCGGGAAAACTACCATAGGCAGAATGTTATCCAAGGAATTAAATAAGGGTTTTATAGATATAGATGATTATATAGAAAAACAGCAGGGACGTACTATTTCAGAAATTTTTGAAGGTGGAGAGAAGTTTTTCAGGAATTTAGAATTAAAGGCAGTAAGTCAAGTGAGTCAAAAAGAAAAAATTGTGATATCCACAGGCGGAGGAGTAATAAAAAATGAGGAAAATATATTAAATCTTAGGAAAAAAGGATTGATAATTTTTATAGATAGACCGCTTGAAAAAATAATCTGTGATTTGGATATAGATAACAGGCCCCTTTTAAAAAATAATACAGGGGAAATTGAGAAAATTTTTAAAGACAGATATCATATTTATATGAATTGCTGTGACTTTTCTGTTAAAAATGTAGATACTGTTGAAAGTGTATTGAAGAGTATAATTAAAGTTTATACCGGGAATCTGTAACTTTGTATGATAATAAACTGACGGTAAATTTATTTTGCTGTCAGTTTATTATCATATTTTTCATCATAATGGTAGTATTATATGTTATATAATACTATTGGAACTATTATATATCATATACAGAAAAATCGAATTTTAAGGGGTTAGATTCTAAATTGGGGAGGATATTTATGGAAAAATTAAAGGCCATTTTAACCGAAATTGCAGTTGCGGTTATAATATTACTAGTTATATGTATGGCATCACTGGTGGATATAAAATCGAGAGAATCCCCCCAGACCTCACGGATGCTGGAAGATATGAACATTACCCTTCAGCAGTATAAAAAATCAATAGATAATTTAGGAAACATCGTGCAAAAAGAGAACATAGAGCTGCAGAAGCTAAAAAACGATATGAATTCTGCTGGATTAAAAAATACTTATAAATGGAATGAAACAGTAGTGGCGTATAATAGTAAATTTACAGAATATAATTCACACGTAAGTGAATACAACAAAAAAATGGACGATTATAATAAAAGATACCAGGAGTATGAAAGCATAAAAAAGAAAAATGAAAATATAATAGAATGGATTAAAGCTGTAATTGGAGTAAATTAGAATCATTTATCAAGGTGCGTAGCAGTACTTTAGGAAGCTGGGGGTATTAGCCAATGGCAGCATTCTTATAGGATGAGATATGGAAATGAGTAAAAGGTGGGATAAAGATGAAGAGTAAAGGTAAAAATTTTCCAATTTTATTTCTGATTTTTGGACTGATTTTAGTAGGAATTATCTCTACAGTGTCCATAAAAAATTATGTTAGAATGAATTCCGGTAAAAAAGTTATCCATCAGGGTATTTTATTTAAAGAGAATGAAGGTGAAAAAATATTTTTTAAAAAACCTTCTGCATCTCCAAATAAAACTTCCATAAAAATATATAAGAGTAAAAGGGTAATGGAACTTTATGGAGATGGAAATTTAATAGGAAGATTTAAAATTGGGCTTGGAAGAGTTCCCCAGGGTAAAAAAGAAGCAGAAGGAGATAAAAAGACTCCGGAAGGAGATTATTATATATGCTATATAAATTCTCAGACAAAGTATACATATTTTTTAGGAATAAGTTATCCCAACGTAGAAGATGCACAAAATGCATTGGATAAAAATATTATCAATAGAACTCAATATGAAAGAATAAAATATGCCATTAAAAATAAAAAACAGCCGCCGTGGAATACTCCCCTTGGAGGTGCCATAGGGATACATGGAGGTGGTTCTAAATATAATTGGACTTATGGGTGTGTGGCTTTATCCAATGAAGATATGAACATATTAAAGAAGTATGCACATCTTGAAACATCTGTGAAAATATATAAGTAAAAAAAATTTTAACTCGTTACCATCAAGAGGAATATATATGTTAAAAAAAGCACAAAATAAGATAGAAAACGAGGTAAGGGGTGTTTTGATATGTCCAAATGCAAGAGAAATAATGTTATATTAGCTTTAAGTTTATTGATAGTATTTTTAATTGGTGCATTTACAACTATGGGATATAGGGCAAAATCCCTGGCAAAAGAAACGCGGGATCCAAGGAATTATTATTTTGTAATTACTGGAGAAAAAACTATATGTAAAATTGATTCCGTTACAAATCAGATTGTGAGCAGAATCAATGTGGAAGGAAGACCTGAAGATATAAGGGTATCTCCAGATGGAAAAACTTTAGCAGTAGTAGTATTGAATATTAAAGATGAAGACGATAACGGATTTATCCTATTTTACAATGTTCAAAACGACAAGCTTGTAAAGAAGCTGCAAATTGGGAGGCATCCTTCACGAATTGCTTTTGTTCCTAATAGGAATTACATAATGGTAACTAATACTAAAGACAATGACATATCCTTGATTGATTCTGAAAATTATATTGTGCTTCAACCCATATCCACTGGAAGGAGACCAAAAGCTCTCTGTCTATCTGCTGATGGCAAATGCTGTTATGTGGCGAATACTGGAGAGGATACTATAACTGTAGTGGACATGGAAAATTTTAAAAAAGTAAAAAAGTTAAGAGTGGGGAGGTATCCTACGGATATATCCTTGAATAAGGACAGTGGTAATATCATGGTCACTCTAAGCAAGGAAAAAGCTGTGGCGCTGGTAAATCCACGCAGGTCAGGTATTCAAAAGGTGAATTTAACGGATATACCTAAGAATATCTGCAGATAAAATTCAAAACGCAGATATGTGTAATGTCTGTGAATTTACTATAGTATTGATAAATATGTTAAAAAGGTATATACAAAATGAAAATTTGAGTTATAATGTAGATATAGAATGATTATTAATCGATAATAAAATTTAAACAAGAAGTTGATATTGTTTAAATTTTATATTTTTTATAAAATACCACCCCACAGGGGTGGGGAGGAGGTAGAGATGAATGAAGAAAAAAAGAGGGCTTTTCAGGCATTAAAAACTTCAAAGGGTCAAATTGAAGGAATAATGAAAATGATAGAAGATGGAAGATACTGTATTGATATATCCAATCAAATTGTAGCAGCTCAGGCTCTATTGAAAAAAGCAAATTTGTTAATACTAAAGCAGCATTTAAATCATTGTGTGAAGGATGCCTTTCTTCATAATTCTGGAGAAGAAAAGGTGGATGAAATAATGAATTTATTAGGTAAGTTGCTAGACAAGAATGGATAAAAATATAAATGTGAATTTGTTTTAGGGAGGTTTTAGAATGAAAAGTAAAATTTTTCAAATAGAGGGAATGAGTTGCGCAGCCTGCGCTAGAACAATAGAAAAGGTGAGCAAGAAAGTAGAAGGAGTGGAGGAGGCCAGTGTAAATTTTGCTACTGAAAAACTAGCTGTAACTTTTGATCCTTCTAAAATGAAAATTGACAGCTTGAAAAAAGATATCGAGAAGGCAGGATATAAAATTTTAGAAGAGGAAAGTGCTGCTGACAAAGAAAAAAAGAAAAAAGAAGAAATTGGAGAATTGAAAAGAAGGTTTATAATATCTGCTGTATTCACAATTCCACTTCTTGTTGTAGCTATGGGTCCCATGATAGCCGAAAGTTTAAATGTAATGCCTCCTGCAGCAGTGGATCCTATGGTTCATCCCAGGGCATTTGCGGTAATTCAGCTTTTATTAGTTCTTCCGGTGATAATAGTTGGGAAAAAGTATTTTACTATAGGATTTAAGTCATTGTTTAGAAGAAGCCCAAATATGGATTCGCTTATAGCTATAGGGACATCGGCAGCATTTTTGTACAGCGTGTTTTCCGTATTTAAAATATTACAGGACAACAGTTATTACCATATGTATTTTGAATCTGCAGGGGTTATACTTACTCTTATAACTTTGGGAAAATATTTTGAAAATCTGGCTAAAGGAAAGACTTCTGAAGCAATAAAGAAATTAATGGATTTAGCTCCTAAAACTGCAAATATAATGAGAGATGGAGAAGAAATAAAGATTCCAATTGATGAAGTGGAAGTTTCTGATGTGCTTGTAGTAAGGCCTGGAGAAAAAATCCCTGTGGATGGTGAAGTTATTGAAGGAATGACTTCTGTAGACGAATCGATGCTTACAGGGGAGAGTATACCGGTGGAGAAAACTCCGGGAAGTAAAATTATAGGTGCAAGTATAAATAAAAATGGTTCTATAAAGTATAGAGCTACTAGAGTGGGGAAGGACACTGTACTCTCTCAGATAATAAAACTGGTTGAAGAGGCTCAGGGATCTAAGGCACCTATTGCAAAACTGGCTGATATAATAGCTGGTTATTTTGTGCCTGTAGTGCTTGTATTGGGTATATTGGCATCTATAGGCTGGTATGTATCTGGGCAATCTGGTGTATTTGCAGTAACCATATTTATATCTGTACTTGTAATAGCTTGTCCTTGTGCACTGGGATTGGCTACACCAACGGCTATAATGGTGGGAACTGGCAAGGGGGCAGAGTATGGGGTACTTATAAAAAGTGGTGGAGCTTTAGAAATTGCCCATAAAATACAAACTGTAGTATTTGATAAGACCGGCACTATAACTGAAGGGAAACCAAAAATTACAGATATAGTTCCATTAGACACAGTGAAAGAGGATTATTTACTTCAAGTTGCAGCTTCTGCTGAAAAAGCATCGGAGCACCCGCTGGGAGAAGCTATAGTTAAAGAAGCTAAGAATAGGAGCATTTTATTGAGAAAGGTAAATTCTTTTGTTGCTATACCCGGCCGCGGCATTGAAGTTTCCGTGGGAAATGATGATGTGCTTTTAGGCAATGGAAAACTTATTCTAGACAAAAAAGTTTCTCTGGAGAATATGGAGATGGTGTGGAAAAAACTTTCTAGTGAAGGCAAAACGCCTATGTATGTAGCATTAAATAATAAATTAATAGGAATAATAGCTGTAGCGGACACGGTTAAAGAAAACAGCAGAAAGGCTGTAGAAAAGCTCCATTCCCTTGGTATAGAAGTGGCTATGATAACTGGAGACAATAAAAATACAGCTCAGGCCATAGCGGAGCAAGTTGGAATAGACAGAGTGCTTGCAGAGGTTCTTCCAGAGGATAAGGCCAATGAGGTAAAAAAGCTGCAGAATGAGAATAAGAAAGTAGCTATGGTTGGTGATGGAATAAATGATGCCCCAGCTCTGGCACAGGCGGATGTAGGCATAGCAATAGGCTCTGGCACAGATGTGGCTATGGAATCAGCGGATATTGTCCTTATGAAAAGTGACTTGATGGACGTGGTTACGGCCATAGATCTGAGCAAAAAGACCATAAAGAATATAAAAGAAAATTTATTTTGGGCTTTTGGATACAACTCATTAGGTATACCTGTGGCCATGGGAATACTTTTTATATTTGGAGGACCACTTTTGAATCCTATGATAGCAGCACTAGCTATGAGTTTTAGCTCGGTTTCAGTGCTTTTAAATGCACTTAGGCTTAAGAGATTTAAACCAGTGTACAATTGAGAAATTTAATCGGCAATTTAAGTTGGAAGTTTGAGTTAAAGCTGACAATTTAAAATAAATATAAAAATGTAAAGAGGTGTAGATATGTTTTTTAAAGGAAAAATAAAAAAAATAGCACATGTAGAGGGAATGAGCTGCCAGCATTGTGTTGAACATGTTAAATCAGCTTTAGAGTCAATAGAAGGAGTTTCAAGTGTGAAAGTGGATTTGGGAAGTAAAACTGCAGTTATAAAATCTTCTTCTGAAATCAACAATTCGGATATAGAAAAGGCTGTTAAGGATGCAGGCTATGAAGTAAAAGATATAGAGTAAAAAGTACAATATATTTTGATAATGCTGATGTAAAAATAGCTAATGAAGGTTTCTTCATTAGCTATTTTTAATTTAGTCATATTTATTTAGACAAATTATTGACATTTATAGATTATTAAAATATACTAATAGTATAAACATATGAATAATTACTCATATATTCATATGTAAATTTTAATACATATAGAAGGAAATATTATAAGCAGCTGTATAAAAGAAAGAGATGGAGGGAATTTGAATGAATGTGACTGTGGACGGCAAATTAAGTGACAGTAGGATTATAGATGTTAAAGGTAATGATAAAAAAAGAGAGTTTATACTGGAGAACTTATGCTGTGCTAATTGTGCCAGTAAAATTGAAAGTCGGGTAAAGAATATTCCTGAAATAAAGACTGCATATTTAGATTTTCTGTCTAAGAAACTTATTGTACAATTGGAAGACGAACAAAAGCTGGATTATGTTGTAAAAAAAATAGAAAATATAATAAATACGATAGAACCGGAAGTAAAGGTACTATATGGCACGAAAAATCTTAAATCGGAGGAAAAAGGAAATTGTGATGAAACAAAAAATAACAGAATGGAAAATATAATTCAGGGAATAGGTGTTGTGCTCTATATAAGTGCTATAATTTTTAACTTTCAGTTCAAAATAGAAATGACATTGTATTTGATAAGCTATATTATAATTGGAAGAGAAATATTATTAAAAGCTTTTAGAAATATAATTAGAGGACAGGTATTTGATGAGAATTTCTTAATGTGCATTGCAAGTATAGGTGCTCTTTCCATTAAGCAGTTTCCAGAGGCTGTGGCAGTAATGCTGTTTTATAGAATTGGTGAGTATTTTCAGGATAGAGCTGTAGATAATTCCAGAAAATCCATATCAAATTTAATGAATATAAAACCGGATTTTGCCAGTGTAAAAGTGGAGGATGGAGTAAAAAAGATGGCTCCGGAGGAAGTAAATATTGGAGATATAATATTGATCAAGCCGGGAGAAAAAATACCTCTTGATGGAAAAGTAATAAACGGAGATTCCATGATTGATACTTCAGCTCTTACTGGAGAATCACTTCCAAAGAAGGTTTCTATAGGCGATGAGGTATTGGGTGGATTTATAAATAAAAATGGAGTGCTGTCTGTAAAAGTAACCAAGGAATTTGGACAATCTACTGTGGCCAGAATATTGGATTTAGTTCAAAATGCCAGCAGTAAAAAAGCTCCTACTGAAAATTTTATAACCAAATTTGCCAGATATTATACTCCTGCAGTAGTTATATTGTCCTTTATGCTAGCTGTCCTTCCACCTGTTCTCATGAGTGGAGAAACTTTTTCCGACTGGTTTTATAGAGCATTGATATTTTTGGTAGTTTCTTGTCCCTGCGCACTTGTTATATCCATACCGCTGGGATTCTTCGGGGGAATAGGAAGTGCTTCTAAAAATGGAATCCTTGTAAAAGGAGGAAACTACTTAGAAGCTCTAAATGATGTAAATACGGTGGTATTTGACAAAACGGGTACTCTGACTAAAGGGGTATTTGAGGTTGCGAAAGTGAAAAACTGCGGCGATTTTAAAGAAGAAGACATTTTAAAATATGCATCCTATGCCGAGTCTTATTCGAATCATCCTATTTCAACTTCAATATTAAGAGCTTATAATAAAGGAATAGAGAGGAATTTGATAAAAGACTATAATGAAATTCCGGGAAAAGGTATACAGGCTAATGTAAATGGTGTTCAAGTGCTGGTTGGAAACGGAAATTTGATGCTGGATAATAAAATTGCGGGAGAAAAAGTTCAGGAAATAGGAACTGTAGTACATGTGGCAGTTGACCGCAATTATGCAGGATATATAGTTATATCTGATGAAATAAAGGAAGATTCCAGAGAAGCAGTGGAAAGTTTAAAAAAAGTGGGCATAGGAAAGGTGATAATGTTAACTGGAGATAGCTATTCAGCAGGGAAAAAAGTAGCGGAAAATATCGGATTGGATGAGGTGTATACAGAACTTCTCCCAGATGGAAAAGTGAAAAAATTAGAAGAAATATACGGCAGAAATAATGGAAGACATAAATTGGCATTTGTAGGGGATGGAATTAATGATGCTCCGGTGCTTGCAAGAGCAGATGTAGGAGTGGCCATGGGAGGAATTGGTTCAGATGCTGCCATAGAAGCTGCGGACGTGGTTATAATGACGGATGAACCTTCAAAAATACCAGTAGCCATTAAAATAGCGAGAAAAACCAAAAAAATAGTTGTACAAAATATAGTGATTGCCCTGGGAGTAAAATTTGTAATTTTGGTTTTGGGAGCTCTGGGAATAGCCAATATATGGGAAGCAGTATTTGGAGATGTGGGAGTTGCCCTTATAGCGGTGTTTAATTCTATGAGGACCATGAGATTTTAATCTATATAAACTTCAAATTGTTGTATAATATTACACGTAAGAATTAAAGATTGGGAGGATATATATGCTGGAAGAATTGTATAAATTGCAAAATGGAACAGATATAAGGGGAATTGCCATTGAGAACAGGGAAAAGGATATAAATTTAACTGCTGAAAGAGTGAAAATGATAACCAGAGGATTTGTGATATGGCTTAAAGGTAAAAAAAGCATAGGAAATGAAAAACTTAAAGTTGCAGTTGGTATGGATTCAAGACTGTCAGGTCCGGAAATCAAGGATGCTGTATCCGGAGAACTTTTAAATCTTGGATGTACTGTATGTGACTGTGGATTGTGTACTACGCCGGCTATGTTTATGACTACCGTACATCCAGACTATAAATGTAATGGTTCTATTATGATAACGGCGAGCCACCTGCCCTATTATTATAATGGATTGAAATTTTTTACTGAAAAGGGCGGCTGCGAGAGTGATGATATAAAATATATATTGACAAAAGCTCTGGAGGGTAATTATGAAGATGCCTGTAGGAGGGGAAAAATTTTAAAAATAGATTTTATAAGTGAATATTCTAAGCTGCTGATTGAAAAGATCAGGGAGAGTATAAATTCAGAAACAAATTATGAGATACCGTTAGCAGGTCTTAAAATCATAGTGGACGCTGGTAATGGAGCAGGAGGATTTTTTACAAGCAAAGTCTTGGAGCCATTAGGTGCTGATACCGATGGGAGCCAGTTTATCAATCCAGATGGAAGATTTTCCAACCATATTCCCAATCCAGAGGCTAAAGAGGCCATGGATTCCATAAGAAACGCCGTAATTGAAAATGAGGCTGATTTGGGAGTAGTATTTGATGCAGATGTAGACAGGGCAGCTATTGTAGATGACAGCGGCAGAAAAATAAACAGAAACGCTCTCATAGCTTTAGCCTCTTCTATAGTTTTAGAAGAACATCCGGGTACTGCTGTAGTTACTGATTCTGTAACTTCGAGAGGATTAAGTGAATTTATTGAAAATTTAGGGGGAATACATCACAGGTTTAAGAGAGGTTATAGAAATGTTATAAATGAAGGTATAAGATTAAATAATGAAGGAAAAGATTGTTTTTTAGCCATTGAAACATCAGGCCATGCAGCTTTAAAGGAAAATTATTTTTTAGATGATGGTGCTTATTTAATAGCAAAAATACTGATAAAAATGGCTAAACTTAAAAAACAGAGAAAAAATATAGAAAGTTTGATAGACAGTTTAAAAACTCCACTGCAGAGTTTAGAATTTAGGTTTCCTGTTTTAAAGGACAATTTTATAGAATATGGTTCTACAATAATAGAGAATCTAAAAGAATATATAAAAGGAATTAAAGGATGGAAAGAGGCAGCCAATAATTATGAGGGAATAAGAGTGGAGTGTGACAATAAAAATGGGGATGGATGGTTTTTATTAAGACTTTCTCTTCATGAACCGGTGTTGTGCTTGAATATTGAGTCAGATGCTGAAACGGGATCAGGGGTAATTGTGGATAGGCTAAAGCCATTTTTTACAAAATATGAGGATTTAAACAGCAGTAGTTTCAAATGAGCACATAATTTTTACTATATACGGTATGTGCTATACTAGATATCTTAATTTATACTATACATGATAAAAATGATATACTATAATATATTATAGTATATCATTTTTATATCTATAATATTTTAAGAAGGAGAAAGTAAATATGATTTTCTATGATGAAAACAATTTAGATATAATAGAAAAAGATTTAAGATATCTTCAATTATTATCCAAAGAATATCCTACAATTTCCAGCGCAAGTACGGAAATTATAAACCTTGAAGCTATATTGAATTTGCCTAAAGCTACGGAACACTTTATAAGTGATATTCATGGAGAATATGAATCCTTTACCCACATGCTTAGAAATGCCTCTGGAGTAATAAAGAGAAAAATAGATGATGTATTCGGAAATTCGCTTAGTGAAAAACAAAAAGCGGCATTGGCTGCAGTAGTGTATTATCCGGAAAGGAAGTTAGAGCTCATCAAAGAAAAAGAGGTAAATCTTCAGGATTGGTATAGAGTGACCTTATACCAGCTCATTGAATTGTGCAAAAATGTATCTTCAAAATATACCCGCTCCAAAGTTAGGAAGGCTTTACCAGAGGATTTTTCATATATAATAGAGGAACTTCTTCATGAGCAGGAAGATAGAGTGGACAAACAAGCTTATTATAATGGTATAATAAAAACTATTATAGACATAGATCGCGCTCCTGAATTTATCATAGCAATATCCAATGTAATACAGAGGCTGGTAGTGGATAGACTTCATATTATAGGAGACATATATGACAGAGGACCTGGAGCTGAAATAATAATGGATGCCCTTATGGATAATCATTCCGTAGATATTCAATGGGGAAATCACGACATGCTCTGGATGGGAGCGGCTTCCGGCTGCAGATCCTGCGTGGCAAATGTACTCAGGATATCTCTTAGATATGCTAATCTAAAAACTGTAGAGGATGGTTATGGAATAAATTTGCTTCCACTTGCGACTTTTGCCCTGGAGTTTTATAATGATGATCCTTGTAAAAGTTTTATACCGAAAATATTGGACAAGAAGATAAATGAAAATGAATTACAGCTTTTGGCAAAGATGCACAAGGCTATTGCCATAATGCAGTTTAAGATAGAAGGTCAGATAATAAAGAGGCATCCTGAATTTAAGATGGAAGATAGATTGTTATTAGATAAGATAGACAGAAAAAAATGGGAAATAACTTTATATGGTCATACTTATAAATTAAATGACACTAGTTTTCCAACTGTTGATTGGAGTGATCCCTATAAGTTGACGGACAGGGAACAGGAAATCATTCAAAAATTGACAGATTCTTTTGTAAACAGTGATAAGCTCCAGAGACATATTAAATTTTTATATGGAAAAGGCAGTATGTATCTGGTTTATAATTCCAATCTTCTCTATCATGGATGCGTTCCCCTCAATAAGGATGGAAGTCTTAGAGAAGTTAAAATAGGAAAAATAAGCTACAGGGGGAAAGAACTTCTGGACAGATATGATCGTATAGCCAGAGATGCCTATTTTTTCAAGCCCAACAGTCCTGCAAAAAGATATGCAATGGACATGATGTGGTACATGTGGTGTGGGGAGGATTCACCTATGTTTGGGAAAACCAGAATGACCACTTTTGAAAGATATTTTATTGATGATAAGGAGGCGCATTATGAGCCTAAAAATTATTACTACCAATACAGGGATAACGAACAGGTATGTAAGAATATACTGTCAGAATTCAATTTAGACCCGGATACTTCCCATATTATAAATGGTCATATTCCCGTAAAGACTAAGGAAGGAGAAAGCCCTATAAAGGCAAATGGACGGCTGCTTGTAATAGATGGCGGCTTCTGCAAAGCATATCAGCCTGAAACTGGAATTGCAGGATATACACTTATATATAATTCTTATGGATTACTGCTTACTTCTCATGAACCTTTTTCAGCTATAAAAAATGCCATAGAAGAAGACAAAGATATTATATCTTCTACTGTAATTTTGGAACATGTAGCTAAGAGAAAAAGGGTGGCAGATACGGATATAGGGAAAGAGCTGAAAAAGCAGATAGCTGATTTGGAAAAGCTTTTGATAGCCTATAGAAAGGGGCTTATTAAAGAATATAATAATCATATAGAGTAAATTATAGTAATTAATAGCTGCTTCATCAAAATTTGAATATTTTTGTGAAGCAGCTAAATTTAATTTATAATTTTTAAAGGAATTTCATTTTTAATGTAGAAACTCTATAAGTATTAGAGTATATGAAGAGGGGACTGAGTTAATGAATATTGATTTCGATAAGATAATATACTATTCTGCAGTGCCTATTTTTGTAGCATTATTTATTTTCCTTTTGGTGGTTTTTATTAAAAATTTAAAGAATAATAAAAAATAATTTAGTTAATTCACAAATTTTTATAAGTGTAATACAGCATAACCTGTGTTATAATGTTAATAGAAGTTATAATAAAAATCCATTATAAAAAACTGGGAGGGAAGAAATTGTTGAAATGCCAAATATGTGGTAGACCAGCGGATAGGCATCATATAGTTTATAAAAGTCAGGGGGGTGTGGATTTCCCTTTAAACTTTAAGTATTTATGTCCTGAGCATCATAGGGGAGATTATGGACCTCATAAGAATAGAAAATTGGATTTGAAATATAAGCTGGAGATGCAGCAAAAACTTAAAAACTTGCTTTACAAAGAGTTCTATACGTTGGATGAATTAATTGCTCTTCTTCAAATAAACAAGGGTATGTTGAAAAAACTTTTAAAGGATTGTAAATTGCACAAAGAAGGATATAGGAGTTTTGACGTAATATACAGGCTTATGGGAAGAAAGATATACACAGAATATATGATGGAAGAATATTATGATTTTATAGCGAATTTCTAATAACAGTTTTAAAATTGTATTTTAAATAATGGTAATATCAGTTATAATTAAAAAATAAACAGCAGGTTAATTTACTTTAATTTGCTGTTTAATATAAAAAATATTTACTGGACACTAATTTATAAATTATCTCTAAATAAGCACTTTATATTAACTTAAGTTTTACAAAATATAAAAGGGATAATAGATATAGTCACTTTCTAAAAAATTAAGTTAGATAAGGGGGTTATTGACATGAAAGAGAATATACTTATGTTGTTAACGCTGGAGGAAATAAGTAATATAACTAAGGGCTTGAAAATTGCAGTTGATGCTGTAAATGAGGACAATATAAAAATTGATGAAAAATTAGTGGATGATATAGAGGACGTACTTAGAAAATTACTTCAAGTAGAAGCTGAATGTTCAAAGTAACATTTTCTAAAATCCAAGGCTGTTAGGCCGATTATCATATAAAATCTATATGTTTTTATTTTAAATATTGACATTGATAATTGGCCTATTAATAGGGCTTGAATTTTTATGAACACTGAAGTTATCTAATTGAGTTACTATATTTAATTTTGAAATTGAGTATTAAATAAAGGCATTGAGGGGTAAAAACGTATGAATATAGCATTTTTTCTCACACCTAAGGCAGAAGTAGTTTATGAAACACCAAATTCGACTATGAGACAAGCGTTGGAGAGAATGGAGCTGTATAGGTATACAGCTATTCCTCTTATTGATGACAAGGGAAAATATGTGGGAACTCTTACAGAGGGTGATTTACTTTGGAAGCTTAAGAACACTCCTGATTTGAACTTTAAAAATACAAACAAAGTGCTCCTAAAGGAAATTTCAACCCGTATGAATAATAAATCGGTTAGAATCAATTCTGACATGAAGGATTTAATATCACTTGCTGTAAATCAAAATTTTGTGCCGGTAATAGATGATAAAAATGTATTTATAGGTATAATAAAGAGAAGTGATATAATAAATTACTGTTATAGAGAACTATTTGATAAAAATGACAATTCAATTATCAAAATAAAAAATAATCTGGGTTAAATCTTGGTTTGAAAAAATATGTGTTGACATTATGAAAAACAAGTGATATTATATTTTTAATTTAAATATTAAATCCTTTGACGAGGAAGAGTAACTATGTAGTTAAGTGACAGAGAGTTGGAAAAGGTGGAATCCCAATACTGAGTATGTAGTGAATGGACCTAAGAGGAGTAAATTGAAATCTACTCAAGGTAGAAAGTAGTGGTTAACGTCAGCCGTACGTTATAACGGATAGGATATGTTTGTATCTGAAAGAGAGGTGTTTTTAAATAAACACAATTTAGGTGGTACCGCGGATATCTCCGTCCTAGTTTTCTAGGATGGAGTTTTTTAATGGGAAAAATTTGAAAATTGGTGGTGTTTGTTATGCTTTGAAATGAATATATAAAAAATATATATAGATTACATCACTGTCTTAGAATTTAGTATTTAAAATTATAATTTTAGGAGTGTATCAATTATGAACTTAAAAAAAATGATTATAAATTCCATATTACTTGCAGTTGGTGCAGTACTGCATCAGATAGTGCCTCCAATTTTATTTGGTATGAAACCTGATATATCCCTTGCAATGCTTTTTATAATACTTATATTTAATAAAGATTACAAGACCTGCGTTTGTTCAGGTGTTATAGCGGGAATATTAGCAGCAGCAACTTCAACTTTTCCAGGAGGGCAATTTGCCAATGTAATTGATAAATTCATAACTATAAATGTGATGTTTGTCTTAATAAAGCCTTTTAGAGATAGAATAAGCAATCAGATAAATATAATACTGGCTACAGCAGTTGGAACGATAGTAAGCGGTACTACATTCTTAACGGTAGTTTTGTTTACGGTAGGACTTGGAGCTAGCTTTACAGCATTATTTTTAAGTGTAGTTTTGCCTGCAGCTGTTGTAAATACTGTAGTAGGTGCGGTCTTATTCAATATAATAAATGTGGCAGTGAAAAGGGGAGCAATTAAACAGGTATAATTTAAATAAAACCAAAATCACTGGAATTTTTAACAAGATTTCAGTGATTTTTTCATATTTGCTATTAATTTAATAGTTTATAAAACGTTAAATTACATAAACTCTAAATACACAATCAATAAAATACTTCAATAAAAAATCTATATGAAATAAGGAGGAATTCACTATGGCAAGAAATGGAAATAAATCTTTGATTCCAGAGGCAAAGGAAGGTCTCAATAGATTTAAAATGGAAGCAGCTAGAGAAGTAGGAGTAAGTCTAAAAAATGGATATAATGGAGATATTACATCCAGGGAGGCAGGATCCATCGGAGGACAGATGGTGAAGAAAATGATACAGGCTTATGAAGAAGGATTAAAGTAACTGTCATTTGCTCAATATGATTGGGAAAAGTGTAAAAAAAGTTGCTTGACGTATATAAATGGTAGGTATATAATGAATGCATAACTTAATAATAGGGTATATGGTTTAAATGATAATTAAAAGGGAATATGGTGAAATACCATTACAGCCCCCGCTACTGTATGAGGTGACAATTTTAATTTTTCACTGGATTGTTCCGGGAAGGAAAAAAGAGGATGAGCCGATAGTCAGGAGACCTGCCTGTACCTGTATGCATAAGAATCTTTCGGAGGGAAGGATTTATCAATTGTGATGCTGATGTTATTTTTAATAACAGAGCTTTGTAATATGGTAATTAGGGACTTCTTTCAGAAGTCCCTTTTTATATATGTTGGTGTTAACTTAAACATATCTAATCCCTTTAAAAATGCACTTATTGTGAATGAATAAGTGCATTTTTGTATTTTAAATATTTTAATATTAGGTTATAATATTGTAAAAATGATCATGAGGATCACTTGATTAATTAAAAAAAAGGAAGGATATGAATCATGCCTGAAAAATATTGGCCTGAAACCGTTATACTTTGGGGGGCTGGTGCGACTAAAAGTTTAGGACTTCATGCAACTAACGAGTTGATGAGGCTTGTTTTAAAAATTAGTAAAAAGGATTTTTCTTTCTTAAATGGGAAAGATGAAAAATTATCCAATGCTTTTAAAAAACTAATTGTAGAAGATTTAATTAAAGACACTAAAATATCAAAGATATATGATTTAAAAGCCCTTGAAGCTATAATAAGTACTAATGACAAACTTAATATGCATGAGCTTTTTACCATGCTCGATCAGCTTATTGACAATAATATGGGATTTAATGCTTTTCTTCATGGGAAAACACAATTTTTGAGAGCGGAAAGAGTTCAGGCAGCCAAAAGATGTCTTATTTTGATTATTGAAGAATTGGAGAGATTTAGCATACAAAATACTCCTGGTTATACGGATAGAGAAAAAATGGAACCTTATTATCAATTTGCAAAGATACTTACAGAACTTATGATAGAAGAGGCTCAGGAATTTGAGAACAGAGGCTATAGAAGGGATACCAGACGTTTTTACCTTTATTCCTATGCTATAATATCTTTTAATTGGGATCCTATAATTCTTTGGAATCTGTTTAATGCCCATAAAGAGAAAAATCAAAATCCAGTTAAACTAAAAGATGGTTTAAAATTGCAACTGTATGATGATTTTGGGACTCAAATTTCTTCTGCTCAATTGGATGGCAATGAATCCGGTATATGGTATGTTACAGATGAACCTCAGTGCAAAGGTATAAATGATTATAATTATCCTTCCAGGATAATAAGAATAGGAAAAATATTGTTTCCACATGGTATGTTTGGATCCAGAATTTGCCCTGAATGTGGAAAATCAATAATTAGTTTTGCGAAGAAATGGAATAGATTGTCTACAGAAATTTTTGGCCCATCTATTCTAAAACCATTGCAGAAAAATTGGAGATATACTACGCAAAAAGAGAAAATATATAAGAGAGGAGCCATAGAATGTCCCTATTGTGGGCAGATAACTTACCCCTATGATATGACTCTCATAATACAGAGCCTTTCCAAGAAAAGAAGTGTGCCAACACTAGAAGAGCTTAAAACTGAAATGGGGCTTCTTATGAAAAATGCAAAGCATATAGTTTTTGCAGGTTATAGTCTGCCGTTAGATGATATTATGGTCAAAACTTTTTTTATGTCCTCTATATCTGGAAATGATAAAAATAAATTGAAATGCACTGTAATAAATTACGATGAGGAGTACAGAGAATCAGGTTGGTTAAGTGGAAATAATATATTGGAATATGTAAAAAAATCGAAGAATAATTCTGCAGCTGAATGTATAGAAAATATATGTGATATATTTCCGCTGGAAAACATAAGGGTAAATTTGAGTGGAATACCTGATGTATTTATGGAAGATGGGAAATGCAGTAAAAAAAAGGTAATGGATTTATTGTATCCTGAAGAATATTTTAAAGAAGGATTCCCAATATACAGGGACTAAAAGACATTGTGTTTTTTTTAACTAATTTATTGTATTTTTTGTTAAAAGTGATAAAATAAAGTCGTCAGTATTTATTAAAAAACTGAACTAAATTTTATAAAGGAGGTTCCGTGTTATATCGTAATGAATAACAACGGAGAAGGTTTATGGAAAGACAAGTTAAAGGATGGTCAAAGCTCAGTGTTAGGCAGATTACTGTAATTGGCATGCTGTCTGCAATTTCTATTGTACTTGGTGTAACGGGATTGGGTTTTATACCTATTCCGCCGGTGAAAGCTACTATAATGCATGTTCCTGTTATAATAGGTGCTATTTTGGAAGGACCATTGGTAGGCGCTATGGTGGGGCTTATTTTTGGTATATTCAGTGTAATTCAATCTATAACTACACCTACTCCTGTTTCTTTTGTGTTTATGAATCCATTGGTATCGGTTCTACCAAGAATACTGATAGGATTAGGGAGTTATTATGTGTTTAGGGCTATAAAGATGAAAAACAGGTTTTTGCCTGTGGGAATAGCTGCTGCTGCTGGCTCACTTATAAACACTGCAGGTGTGCTGGGAATGATATATCTTATATACTTAGGGCCCTATTCAAAGGCATTGAATATAAGTTTAAGTGCGGCTAAAAAGGGGATATTGGCGGTAGCTTTTACAAACGGAATACCTGAAATGATTTTATCTGTACTTATTGCAGTATCCGTTGTTACTGCTGTTACTAAAATAAGACATAAATAAGTTTATTTTTTAATCAAATGAGATATGAAATTAACCCTGAGCTTTTGCTGGCTTGGGGTTTTATAGTGTGGAGGTAGATATGAAAAAAATTTTATTCAATAGTATAGATGAAATAAGAATAGGAAATGCTGAAAATTTAGAGGGACCTACAGGATGTACTGTAGTTATATGTGAAAAGGGTGCATCTGCTGGAGTGGACGTAAGAGGAGGATCTCCAGGTACACGTGAGACGGATCTTTTAAATCCTGTTAACTTAGTAGATAGAATACATGCAGTGGTTCTCGCAGGAGGAAGTGCTTTTGGATTGGATGCAGCAGGTGGTGTAATGCAGTATTTGGAGGAGAGAGATATTGGATTTGACGTAAATGTTACAAAAGTACCTATAGTATGTGAGGCTGTACTATTTGATCTCGATATAGGTGATTGCAAAATAAGACCTGATAAATCCATGGGATATAAGGCCTGTATAAATTCTGAATTTAATTTATGTAAAAATGGAAATATAGGTGCAGGAGCTGGAGCAACTGTAGGTAAAATACTGGGAGATGAATATGCAATGAAAGGGGGACTTGGGTCTTATGCTCTTCAAGTGGGAGAGCTTAAAGTTGGCGCGATAGTTGCAGTGAATTGTCTTGGAGATGTGATAGATAGTAAAAGTGGGAATATAATAGCAGGCGCATTGAGAAAGGACGGAAAATCTTTCGCAGGTACCGAAAATATAATGATGAAAATGTATTCCCAGAAAAAAAATCTGTTTAGTGGGAATACCACTATTGGTGTGGTAGTAACCAATGGAAGCTTTACAAAATCTGAAATGAACAAGATGGCATCCATGGCCCAGGATGGATATGGAAGAGCAATAAGACCTGCCCATTCCATGTTTGATGGAGATACTATATTTACCATGGCTACTGGAAAGGTAAAGTCGGATTTGAGTGTGGCTGGATTCTTAGCTGCTGAGGTGGTAGAAAAGGCCATTGTAAAAGCAGTGGAGAGTGCAGATCCAATTTTGGGATATAGAAGTTATAAGGATATTTAAATTATTACCTTAGGGCCATTATTTGTGATAAAATATAACTGTTGGCTGTAAGTATAAATGAAAAGGAGAGATATTTTAATGGCGTGTGACAAGGAAGTAAATTCAATGGATGAAGTTATCGATCAAATTGATTCAACTATGGGAAATGTAAAAAACGGAGAGATAGTAAAGGGAAAAGTGATTTCCGTAAATGATAAAGAGGCTGTAATAAGTATTGGATATATGGTGGATGGAATACTGCCTAAAAATGAAATATGCAGTGAAGAAAATATAAATATGGAAGAACTTTTAAAAGTTGGAGATGAAATATACGTATATATAATGAGTTTAAATAATGGAGAAGATGGATTGCTGCTTTCGAAGATAAAGGCTGATGAAATAAGAAATTGGAATAAGGTTGAAGATTCGTTTAAAAAGGGAGAAGCCTTTGATGTAATTGTAAAGAAAGTGGTAAAAGGGGGAGTATTGGCAGAATTATATGGCTTTAGAGCTTTTATACCGGCATCTCAGCTGTCAGTAAAGTATGTAGACAATCTGAACGATTTTCTAAATAGGACATTAGCCGTAAAGGTGATTGAACTGGATAAAAACAAGCATAAGATAGTGCTGTCAAGGAAGGAAGTTGAGCAGTTAGAACTTGAAAAAAAAGCGGATCAGTTATGGAACAATATACATAAAGGTGATAAAATAGAGGGAATCGTAAGCAGGATTACGGGGTTTGGAGCATTTGTTGATTTAGGCGGTGTAGAGGGATTAGTTCATATATCACAACTTTCCTGGAAGAGGATAAAAAACCCTGCGGAAGTAGTATCAGTGGGGGAACGTGTTAAAGTCTGTGTAATGGATACTGACAGAGAAAGAAATAGAATTTCACTTTCTATGAAGGCCATGGGAAATAGTCCCTGGGATAAAGTAAATGAAAGATATAAAATAGATGACATAGTTAAGGGAACTATAACTAAAATTATAAATATAGGTGTTTTTGTGGAAATTGAAGATGGATTGGAAGGGTTTGTACATATATCTGAGATATCTCAGGATCATATTGTAAAACCTTCGGATGTTTTAAATATAGGAGATGAAGTACAGGTTAAAATACTCAACATAGATGCAGATGCCAATAGAATGTCACTTAGTATAAAAGAAGCTGTAGATAGTCCTAAGGAGAATTTTAAAAAGTATTTAAATGATTCCGGTGATAAAATTACATTGGGAGATCTGTTTAAGGATAAATTGAAAAATATGAAATTTGATTAAAAGATAATCCATAATTTGCAAAATAATCATATGCACTTTTTGTAAAACATATAATAGATATGGGGTATTTAAAATAAAATAAGCTTTCTACAGGATAAATTAGTTAAATTGTTGCATATAGCATATATGATAACACAGTTGCAGTATTTATTGAAATAGGATTTACAGGTAAGAAAAGATGTAGTATAGATGAAAGTTGGTGTTAATATGGGAGATGGATTACCGAATATAATAAACATGAATGAACTTGAAAATTTAATGGAAAGTTTTTTTTCTATAACAGGAATATCATGTTTAGTAAAATATACTAATGGAGACATGTTTAATGTCCCCTTTAAGTCTCATTTATATCCTAACCCAGAATTTGTGACATATGAGGAGCGTATACTTTCTCGGATTAATGGGCGAAATAAGATAGGTGTTTATAAACATAAAAATGGCTTGATTTATATAGGTATACCTATAATTGTAAATAAAAAACATATTGCAACAATTTTTTTGAATCCAATATTTTTTAAAGAAGATTGCAACAAAAGTGATTATGTAGGAAAGTTAAGTAAATTTGAATTAATAAATAATAAGTATTCTATTGTCTCAAAGAAAAATATAAAAAAAATTATCAATTTTTTTTACAATGAATTTATGGTATTAACTAAACTGGAGTTTAAATATAAAAAGGTAGAGAAAATAGCTTATTATGATAGGCTAACTGAACTATATAATTTCAATTATTTTATGAAAAAAATTGAAAAGCAAATTAAAATGTATTCACAAAGTAGTTTTTCAATATTTCAAATTGAATTAAATAATTTTAAAAGTATAAATGATATTTTTGGATACGAATACGGCGATAAATTGTTAAAAAGAATAGGAAACACCTTAAAAAAATTGGACATTGGAATAGTTTCAAGAATGGGTGGAGATGGATTTTTACTCTTAAAGCAAAAAATAGATGGTGGAATAGAATTAAAAGATTTGGCTCAACATATAGTTGATACTATTAGTGGACTGTGGAGTTTTGATGGAAATGAAGTCCTGGTATCAGTTAATATAGGCATAACGATTTTCCCCAGAGATGGAGGAGAAGCTGCGAAGTTGATTAGAAATGTTGATATAGCATTAAATAGAGCTAAATTAATAGGTAAAAATACATATATATTATTTGAAAAATATATGTATGATGAGATCTTAAGGAAAACGGAATTGGAAAGAGGGTTGAGAAAGGCAATAAAAGATAATGAATTTATACTGTATTATCAACCCCAAGTTGATATGAGAACTAGAAGGGTAGTTGGATTTGAGGCCCTAATTAGGTGGAACAGTTCTAAGTTTGGCTGGATAATGCCTATGGAATTTATAAGCCTTGCAGAAGAGACAGGACTTATAGTACCTATAGGCGAGTGGGTCCTTAAAACTGCGTGCAGACAAAATAAGTTGTGGAAAAACAGGGGGTATTCCTATGATTTCATATCCATAAATGTTTCTACAATACAACTTAAAAATGATAATTTTATCAATACAGTTAGAAATGTTTTAGAAGAAACAGGCTTAAAACCTGAATATTTGGAAATAGAAATAACAGAAAGTGTCATGATGGAGTCTTTTGATTGGAGTTTAAGAGTGATAACTGAACTTAAAAATATGGGAGTTAGAGTAGCACTAGATGATTTTGGAAGTGGATATTCTTCTTTAAACTATTTAAAGAGCATTCCCATAAATACTCTTAAAATTGACAAAACTTTTATAGATGGTATATGCAAGGGAGCTTATGAAAACATTATAACTGGAGAGATAATAAAACTTGCCCATAAGATGAAGTTAGAAGTGGTAGCAGAGGGTGTGGAGATGGAACAACAGATTCGATATCTAGAGGAGGAAAATTGTAATAAAATTCAAGGATATTATTTTGGCAAGCCAATGCCGCCGGAATGTATAAATATGTTTTTAGAAAAAAGGGAAAGTTAATATGTAATAAGATAACTTGTTTACATATTCTGATAATAAGCTGGCTTACTTGCCTAAATTGGCACGGTAAAGGCTATTGACATTCCAAAAATTGTGCTTTATAATTTAATTTACAGTTACAAAAAATTCTAATTTAAATACGGAATTATTTTATAGATGTTTTATTTATTTTGTTGTAAATATAAGTTTAATTATTGGGGNGGCACGGTAAAGGCTATTGACATTCCAAAAATTGTGCTTTATAATTTAATTTACAGTTACAAAAAATTCTAATTTAAATACGGAATTATTTTATAGATGTTTTATTTATTTTGTTGTAAATATAAGTTTAATTATTGGGGTGTAGCCAAGTGGTAAGGCAGTGGACTTTGACTCCATCATTCGTAGGTTCAAATCCTGCCATCCCAGCCAGAGGTTTACTAGCTCAGTTGGTAGAGCACATGACTTTTAATCATGGTGTCCGGGGTTCGATTCCCCGGTAAGCCACCATTGAACTGAGATTATAAATTGTGAGGGTAAGATTAATATGATAAAATCCTAGTATTTATTTTTATATGCAGGTGTGGCGGAATTGGCAGACGCACTAGACTTAGGATCTAGCGCCTATGGCGTGGGGGTTCAAATCCCTTCACCTGCACCAACTATTTACAATAAAATTCGTTTTATAATGATAAGAATGGTTACAAGGTTATAATATTTAGCATAGTGAGGAATTTTATTGCAGGAATTAGACTTATCATCTAATTCCTATTTATTATCTTAGGAAATAAATGAAAGGATGTTTGATTTAGCATGGACGTTACCTGGCAGAGTATAGTATTCGAACTTATGTTGATATTAATACTCACGGTGATTAATGCATTTTTTTCAGCCATAGAAATGGCTATAGTTGCTTTAAATAGGAGCAGGATAAACTATTTAGCAGAACAGGGGGACGAAAAGGCAGAAATAATACTGAAATTATTAAAGGAACCTAATAATTTCTTAGCTACTATACAGGTGGGAATAACTCTTGCTGGTTTTTTTGCCAGTGCATTTGCAGCTACCACACTGTCGACAAAATTTGCATTTTTTTTAGATGAAATGGGTGTACCCTACAGTGATAAGGTATCTGTAATTGTGATTACACTACTGCTGTCATATATAACTCTTGTTTTTGGAGAATTACTTCCCAAGAGAATTGCACTTCAAAATTCAGAGGCCATGTCAATGGCTTTCGTAAAGCCTATTTTGTTTATAAGTAAATTGATGCTGCCATTTGTGAAATTGTTATCGGGTTCTACTGCCATTCTTATGAAATTGTTTAATGTAAGTACAGAGGATATTGAGAATAGGGTATCTGAAGAGGAAATCAGATCTATGCTTGAAGAGGGTCAGGAAACAGGTGTATTTAATCAGTCTGAAAAGGAAATGATAGAGGGAGTATTTAAATTTGATGATAAGCTGGCAAAGGAAGTTATGACTCCTAGAACAGAAGTATTCGTCATAGACATGGATGATTTGAATTCATGTACTGTGGAGAGTATAATTGAAGAAAAATATTCCAGAATACCTGTATATAAAGATGATATAGACAATATAGTGGGTATACTTTATATCAAGGATTTATTTGCTCAATTGATGAAAACTCCGGTGAGTAATATAGATATAAAATCGATGCTTAGAGCACCTTATTTCGTACCTGAAAATAAAAATATAGATGTACTTTTTAAAGAACTTCAGGGGACCAAAAACCATATGGCTATTTTGATTGATGAGTATGGAGGGTTTTCAGGAATTGT
Source organism: Clostridium sp. MT-14 (assembly GCF_042436595.1). Taxonomy (NCBI): domain Bacteria; kingdom Bacillati; phylum Bacillota; class Clostridia; order Eubacteriales; family Clostridiaceae; genus Clostridium; species Clostridium sp. MT-14. The sequence goes on along the minus strand of NZ_JBHMIY010000002.1, from coordinate 118,619 downwards.
AACCATAGAGGATTTGATTGAAGAGGTAATGGGAAATATATTTGACGAGTATGACGATAATGAACAGTATATAAATAAAATTGATCAGAACACTTATCTTGTAAGTGGACTATTGTCTATAGATGAAGTTAACGAATTTTTAGATTTGGACTTAAAATCGGAAAATTCGGATACAATAGGAGGATTTGTAATGGATCTTTTGGGAAGTATTCCAAAAGAAGGAGAGGAAAATACTGTGGAGTATGGAGATGTGATTTTTAAAGTGGAAAAAGTAGACGAAAAGAGAATAGAAAATTTAAAAATATATACTCCTAAAAAATTAAACCCTCAACTTGAGGAGTCAAGTTAATATTTAAAGTCTGTATCAGACTAGTAATATATGTTTTCTGGAAAATTTGGCAGAAGCTCTTTTAATAAGAGGATCTGCCTGTTTATATATAGGTTATGTATAAGAAAAGAGGTAGTAGTAATATGAATTTAGACAAAATGTTTTTTGGAGAGTTTTTGAAAAAGATATTTTCAGACACTGTTCAGGTTAAGTACTGGGATGGTACGGAAGAGAAGTATGGAGAGGGAGAAGCCAAATTTAAAATATTCATAAATAAAGATATATCTAAAAAAGATGTTATTAGGGATCCTTTTCTCACTTTAGGGGAAGCCTATATGGACAATGTGTTGGATTTTGAGGGAAATATTAGAGAAATTATAGAATCGGTGTATAAGAACAAGGAAAGTTTTTTAAATAAAGCTGATATGTTTTCAAAATTGTATAAGGTTCTTCCCAATACTTTAAAGAAAAGCAAGACAGATGTACAGTACCATTATGATTTGGGAAATGATTTCTACAGTCTATGGCTGGATAAAACAATGACATATTCCTGTGCCTATTTTAAAAATGAAAATGATTCTATCTATCAAGCTCAGATAAATAAAGTCAATTATATACTAAAAAAACTCAATCTAAAAGAAGGTCAAAGGCTTTTGGACATAGGCTGCGGTTGGGGAGAACTTGTAATTGAAGCTGCAAAAAAATATGGCGTAAACGCAGTTGGAGTAACTTTAAGTCAGGAACAGTTTAAGAAAGCTTCTGAAAGAGTTGTAGATAATAATCTAGAGGGAAAAGTTGAAATAAAATTAATGGATTATAGAGAACTTGTGGGTAAGACAGATAAATTTGACAGAATAGTAAGTGTGGGAATGATAGAACATTCAGGAAGGAAAAATTTACCTGTTTATATGCAAGATATTAGAGACATGTTAAATGAAGGCGGAGTATCTCTCCTTCATTGTATTACTGCACAGACAGAAGGAGAGGCAAATCAGTGGATAAAAAAATACATATTTCCAGGGGGATATATTCCATCCATAAGGGAGCTGGTGAGCTTGATGGCAGACAATGATCTTCATCTTGTAGATGCAGAGAGTTTAAGACTGCACTATTATAAGACGTTAAAGTGTTGGGCCGAAAATTTTGAAAATAACTTGGATGAGATAAGAAAGATTAAAGATGATAGATTTATTAGAATGTGGAGACTTTATTTAAATGCTTGTGCGGCGTCATTTCATTATGGAGTAGTAGATATACATCAATTTTTATTTACCAAGGGCCTTAATAATGAATTGCCTATGACTAGAGATTACCTGTATGAAGATTAAATATAATGTAAAAATCAGAGCTGCGTATGCTCTGATTTTTTAAACATGAATTTGCCATGATATAAGAGGGAGGCTGGTGTATTGCTCATAGATGCAGTTATTTTTGATATGGATGGGGTCATCATAGATAGTGAGCCGCTACATAGAAAACTAGATGATGATCTATTAGCTGAATATGGTATAAAAATAAGCAAAGAAGAACAGCTTGGTTTTATAGGAGTTACAACTGGTTACAAATGGAATATAATTAAAAAGAAGTATAAATTATCTGATTCTCTGGAGGAATTGATAAGAAAGGATAGAGAATTGTATTTAGCTAACTTGAAAGAAAACAAAGACATAAAACCCATAAAAGGTGTAGATGAACTCATAAAATTTCTCTATGAAAAAAACTTGAAGTTGGCAGTGGCATCTTCATCTCCCAAAAATGTTATAGAAATTGTTATTGAAAGGTTTAAGCTGGAAAAATATTTTTCTAAATTTGTGACAGGTGATGATGTTAAAAACAGTAAGCCCTCTCCAGATATATTTTTAAAAGCAGCAGAACTTCTAAAGGTAGAGCCAAAGCGCTGTATGGTTATAGAGGATTCTAAAAATGGAGTGGAAGCTTCGAAAAATGCTGGAATGTATTGTGTGGCCTTTAAAAATTTAAATTCAGGAAATCAAGAATTGACAAGAGCGGATTTTATATCGGATTCCTTTAATTACATACTAAAAGAATTTAGAAGAAATATTTTTTAAACTTTTTTAATATTGTGTATAAACGCAAAAAATTACTTTTTTCGTTTATAATAGTGGAATAATGTAAAAAGGAGATATAATAAGGGAGATATAATCATGAATATAAGCAATTTTACTGTTTCCAGCGATAAAAATAAGCAATTTCTATATGGAGTAAAACTTATCCCTAGTTTGGCAATGGACAGATTTGTAGATGCTATTTTAATTTCTGCTGTGGAAAACGACAGGGGATATAATGAATATGAAATTTCCTTCAAGAGAAGATGCGGGATTAAAACCATTGTAAATAATTTTAAATTTAATAGAAAAAATTTTATGGCATATATAAAATTTTTGACATCTTTTAAAAGTCTAGATATAAAGTATAGAAAATTTGTTGTTGAAGAATTTGGGGAAATAGAGCTGGTCTCTCTCAATAGAAGAATGATAAAAATATCTTCAAAAAATAATTGCAATAAATTGTTTTTTGTAATTTCTAGAAAAGAGCTGGCCTCTTATATAAACATATTGAAAAGTGTGTATTTAACTCAAATAAATAATTCTTTTATATATTATGATAATTATATTGTTGATCCCCTAAGTAAGCGGGAGAGGGATGAGTTCTATAGAGAAATTTTATTGACCTTAATAGACGGAGCATTGGATGCAAGAAACAAAGGGCTTTTTAGCTATCTTTGCAATGAGCTGAAAATATTGAAATAGCCTTGGTAATTTTACACTGGAGATTTATCATCCCCAGTGTAAAGTTGTGATATTATATAATTATGTGTATTAGTAAAATTAAAATATGGAAGTTAGGAGAAGTTGATATTTTGAGTAAGGGGCATAGGAAAGTATATATTATAATTTCAATAATTTTATTTGCTGTGATATGCTTTGGAATTTATAGATATAGAATAGCTAAATATAACAATGGCAAAAAAAATAAAACAGATGTGACAAATGTTGATAAAAAAACAGGACAAAAATCGAAGAGTAAAGAAAATGGGAAAAAGTACGAGAAAAGTACTTCTACTGATACTGAAAACGCCATAAAGAGTGAAGCTGGTGTTTCTGATGGTTCACAGAAAAATATTACAGTAGAACAAGCGGTGAAAACAGCTTCGGAGTGTTATGGAGATAAAAATGAAAATACTAAATTTGTGTTTGATCATGAGACCGTAAGAGATAATATACACTATTATGTCATACAAGTTTTTGACAGCATGGAGGATCATTCTGCCACCAGCGGTTGGTATTATATAAATAAAAAAAATGGCAAGGCATATGAATGGGACCTAAATGAGGATAAACTTATTCCTGTAAATTAGTTATATTCTGACACTCTAAAATGGTATTCGGGGGTGTTTCTTGTGATAGTTTTAAATTCATATCCTAAATTTATGTAATAGTCAATTATTTTTGGCAGTACCTTACAAGTGTTTTTATTCTGGCTGTCACAGTGTGCAAGCAAGAATATTTTATTGGGATTGATACATTTTTCTGTGCCCTCACTATATAGTTTTTGAACGGGTGTCCTGTAATCTATGCCATCTGATAGACATAGGTTCCAATCATATATTTTATATCCACAGGAATGTAATTTCTCTAAAAGATATTCATCCAGATGCCCTTTGCTTCCAGTTGGGAATCTTATTATTTTTGGTGCAAATCCTAAGATGTTTTTTACCTCTTTACCTGTTTTATTCATTTCATTTAAAAAAGAATCAGGGCTCGAATATATTTTACTGTACTTATGTGTATAGGTATGAAGTCCTATGCTGTGCCCTTCATTGTATATTCTTCTCAATATTTTTTCATGACCGTTTATTTTATATCCTATTACAAAAAAAGTTGCTTTTACATTTTTTTCTTGTAAAATATTCAGTATTTTACTGGTAACCTCTGTGCTGGGACCATCGTCGAAAGTGAGGTATATTGTCTTGCCGGCGGGCAATGTGTTCGATTTACCTCTTATGGAAGGTGAATCTTCTGAAAAGGATTTTACAGGAGTTATACAGTTTAATAATACATATAAGGTACATAGTATGACTAACAGAAAGTGCTTGATTTTCATTTTGAATCCTCCTATTTTATTTCTTTGGTTAGTATGTGCTCTTATTATTTTTTTATAAGTGTGATAATATATGTTATATTGGTTTTATTATATTTTAATTATTTTTACATATAGGGGTGACAATGATAATGGAAGCTTATTTTGACAATAGTGCTACAACCAGGCCTTATGATGAAGTGATGGATTCAATGGTGGATACTATGAGAAATTATTACGGAAATCCATCTTCAGCATATTCTCTTGGATTAAAAGCGGAACTTAAAATGAATGAGAGTAGAGATATAGTTGCAGATACACTGAATTGTGACAGAGATGAGATAATATTTACTTCTGGAGGGAGTGAGAGCAATAACTTTTTGATAAGAGGCTTTGTAAAACCTGGAAATGAAATCATAACTACAAAAATAGAACATCCAAGTGTGCTGAATACCTGTAAAGCTTTGGAAAATAATGGGGTTAAGGTTATATACCTTGATGTAAACGGTAGGGGGAAGATTGATTTAGGTGAGCTTGAAAAAAGCATAAATAAGCAGACTCAGCTGGTCAGCATAATGCATACCAACAATGAAGTTGGCACGGTTCAAAATATCAAAGCTATAGGAGAGCTTATAAAGGAAAAGAGCAGCAGAATAAAATTTCATGTTGATGCAGTTCAGGCTTATGGAAAATATGATATAGATGTTAAAAAAATGCATATAGATTTATTATCTGCCAGTGGTCATAAAATACATGGCCCCAGGGGAGTAGGAATTGCCTATGTTAGAAAAGGGCTTATACCAAGACCTCTGATATATGGAGGTGGACAGGAAAGAGGATTTAGATCAGGTACTGAGAATTTAGCTGCTGTTGTAGGACTTGCAAAAGCTGCTGAAAAGATATATAAAAACAGAGAGCAGAATTTTCACCACGTAGATGAAGTGAAAAAATATTTCATGGAGAAACTCAGAGATATGGAGGAAGTTAAAATAAACAGCTGTGGAAAAGAATATTCTCCTTATGTATTAAGTGTTTCTTTTATAGGAGTTAGAGGAGAAGTATTGCTTCATATGTTGGAGGAGAAGGGCATTTATGTTTCTACAGGTTCTGCCTGTTCTGCCAAGAGCAGCAAAGACAGCCACGTGCTGGAGGCAATTGGACTTCCTAAAGATCATATAAGGGGTACTATAAGATTTAGCTTTGGCGAGGATAATTCAAAAGAAGAAGTGGATTATGCTTTAGATGTGATAGATGAATCTTTAAAGTTTTTAAGGAGAGTAGGTAAATGAGAAAATTATTGCTTGTAAAATATGCTCCGGAAATATTCTTAAAGGGATTGAACAAGGGAAAATTTGAGAGAAAATTAAAAGGTAATATAGAGAATACTTTTAAGGACAGCAGGTACTCTTTTGTAGTAGATCAGGGAAGATGGTTTATAGAATGCGATGATTTAAAAGATGGTATAAAAAAGCTTAAAAATATATGCGGCATATCTGAAATATGTGTGGTAGATGAAATAGATTCCGATATAGAAAGTATTAAAAAGCAAGCTCTCAGTAATGCTCTGAAAAATCAGGGAAAGACTTTTAAAGTTGTAACTAAAAGGGCAAACAAAAACTTTCCAGGAACTTCTATGGATGTAAGCAGAGAAGTTGGGGCTTATATACTGCAGAATACTGAAAGATTATCGGTAGATGTGAGAAAGCCTGATTTCTTTGTAAATATTGAGATAAGAGATAAGACCTATGTATATTCAAAAAGAATTAAAGGTATAGGTGGCATGCCTTATGGTACTAACGGCAGTACTATACTTATGCTTTCAGGTGGTATAGATTCTCCAGTAGCCGGTTATATGATGGCAAGAAGGGGAGTTAGATTGAATTGTGTGTATTTCCACAGTCATCCCTATACCAGTGAAAGAGCCAAGGAGAAAGTCAAGGAACTGGCGGGTGTGTTGAAGAAATACACCGGGAGCATAAGCCTTTATGTGGTTCCCTTTACAAAAATACAGATGAGCATAATTGAAAACTGCAGAGAAGACGAATTAACTATAATAATGAGAAGATTCATGATGAGAATAGCCTGTAATTTAGCTGAAAGACATGGTATAAATTCTGTAACTACAGGAGAAAGTATAGGTCAGGTTGCCAGCCAGACTATGGAAGGTCTTGTTGTAAGCAATGATGTAGCAGATAGACCGGTATTTAGACCATTGATAGCCATGGACAAAGTGGATATAATGGACGTGGCAAGACAGATTGGGACTTATGAAATTTCCATATTGCCCTATGAGGACTGCTGTACCATATTTGTACCAAAACATCCTAAAATTAAACCCAGAGTTGAAGAGATAAGGAAAGCAGAAAGTGTTTTGGATATAGATGCTCTGGTAAAAGAGTCCGTGGAAAATACTGAATTTTTTAGCTGAGATCATATGAAAATGCAGTTCACTAAAATATTAAGTGATCTGCATTTTTCATTTATTCTTGAGGTGTGCTTTTGCCGCTCAGGATCTTAAGATTATTATTTTCATATCCTATGGTATACACCACATTGTATTTACTGACTTTCGAATTTGATGTATTTCCTTCAACAGCCTGAATTACAGCGGAAACTTCTATGTTTCCATTTTCTGTCCCATGACAGATCATATTGTCTATTTTTACAGATAAAGTTTGAAGGTAGCCTTTTCTAAAGTCTTCATAGGTAGTACTTTGCTGCCAGTTTGCTCCAAGTAAAGAATAGGCAGTTACATAGTCATTGGAATTTAAACTGTTGTAGAAATATGAAACTAAATAAGCGGCATCCTCTGTGGAAAGCTTTGAATCTCCAGTTGAAGCAGTATTTTGGGATGAAAATTTATAGGTATTGGGATTAGCTGCCCAGTTGTCTATCATGGGAATAACTTGAGTTATTGGTATGCTGAAACCTATGGATTCATCGTCTACTTTTGCAGAGTTTATACCTATAACTTGTCCTGTGCTTCTATCCAAAAGAGGGCCTCCGCTGTTGCCTGGAGATACAGGGGCAGAAATTTGGTAGACATTTTTATACTGGTAATTTTCTAGGTTGAAATTTCTATTCAAACCGCTTATTATACCTGTAGTAGCTGTATTCTGAAGACCAAGAGGGCTTCCAAGGGCTATTATCTCATCTCCTATATCAGCCTTTTTGTTTTTTGAAATTTTCATCGGACTTTTTCCTTTTAAGTTATCCACCCTGACTAAAGCTATATCTGTAAGCTCACTTTTACCTATAAGCTTACCTTTATATGTTGCGGTATCGGCCATCTTTACAATTATGGCGGAGCCGTCTTTTACCACATGTGCATTAGTTACTATATCTCCTTTTGTATCATATAAAAAACCAGAGCCAGTTATATTTCCACTGCTATTCTTTACTTCTAAAGATACCACTAATTTTTGATTTTCATGTATTATTGTCTTTAAATCCTTGGATTTGGGTGTGCCGAGTACTTCAGACACATTTCCCAATTTAGATGAACCTCTGGAGGATTTAAGACTTATATTTTTATGTATAGCAAAACATGCTGTAATGCCAATTACTAAGAAGGTTATTGTGGTAAGAAGAGAAACTATAAAAATTTTATTTATTTTCATAACTATCCTCCTGCGGCAATATCCAGGTTATTTTTGTGATTTTAATGTGATGGCCTTTTGACATCCCATATTCTGTATTTTCAAATTGACCTGTGTCATTTATAGATAGGTAATTGGGATATACATAGGTAGAATCGTTTCCAAGTTCGGCATTACTGGAATTATATATGGTATAGTATATTTGTATAGAGCTGATGGGCTTTGTAGCTATGTTTTTGATAGTTCCTTTAATTACGAAATCTCCGTATTTATTTATATTAGTAGAAGTAGAAACTACCTCTACTGCATTGGTTTTATTGTTTTTGTTCTCCAGGGCAGCTGAAGCCATGGCGTTCTGAATTCTAGTCTGTTCAGCTGTTTCAAAAGAATTTTTCTCGGATATTATGACCTGTTTAAAATTGTTGAGTTTTTTATCATTTGGATTATAAACGATACCTTTGTCTATAGTTTGAAGGGCAGAGGTGAAATCATTGTTTTTCAAATATTCATTCGCAGTGTTGTAAGCCACAGCGCTTATTCTTTTTCTAAGTTCTGAAGCAGTTTCACTGGCCTCTTTCACATTGTAATTGGATATTTTGTTTAGCAGTCCAGCTAAATCCTCTATGCTGCTTTTATTATTCATTTCATTTTTTATTTGTAATACAGTTATGCCCATTTTCTTATTTTCTATATTTTTATTTAACAGGGAATAAAAAGCTCCGGTTTTATCCGATATTAAATTAACAGCTTCGTCTAATTCATTTAAAGCCCCATTGTAATTTTTATCCTTTATATAACTATCTACGGCACTTATATGTAAGTTTACAGCTTTGCCATCCTGCAAAAATATTTTATCTGCTTTTAGGGTTTCATTATTTGGACGTAAACTCAGGGCCTTGTCTATTATTGAATACGCACTATATATATTTCCCTGAAGAGCTATATTTTCGGCAGTAGTTCTATTTTTTTCAACATTTTTAGAAACAGAGGCTTCATATAAATAATAAGTGCAGGTTAAACTCACGGCAAGTACTGCTGACAAAAGGGGCATTGCTATATTTATATTTTTATAAAATGGAATTTTACAACAGGTATTATCTCCAACTTTCTTATTTAAACTAAAATTTGTTGTATTGTCTTTTGATTTATCTAAAGCTAGGGCGTTTAACTGATCCTCTTTTATATTATGCTTTAAGGCTTGTCTGATATTATGAATTTTAATTGTACTTTCATTTAAATTTTCTATTTCCAGGTTTTTATTTAACCTGGTTCCGCATTTTTCACAAAATAGAGCTTGATTAGAAACCTTGGCTCCACATTTATAACAAAACATTCTAGTATTCTCCTTAAATTTATTAATTTTTACATCCATTGCAGTTTTCACAGTCTGGAAGGTTAGGTTTAAATACGGGTTCTATAGAAAAACTTCCGAGTCCGTTTTCGCTTCCACATAGGAATATAAAACCACTAAACTGCATGAATAAGTTTTTGTCTACTATAAAATTTATATCCTTTATTTGCTGAGTCAAATCATTGTCGTTTTTTTTATCGGCACTCATGTTGAAATGAGGACCGTGACAGGACATACCATCTAAATAAATTCTTATTGTAGAATAGGTAATATTATTCTCAGTCAAAAATTTTTTAAATTCATTGTAAGCTGTATTACTTATTTTTATAAAATTCATATAAAATCCTCGCTTAATGATCAAATTTTTATAATTGTACAGATATACTTATATGTATTGTACCAAAAATTTTATAATTGTACTATAGTAATTTATTCATAGCAAATATTATTATATTTTGTTAAAATAAGTATGTATAGAATGGGATTAGAACTTATTTTTAGAGCGGAGATGTAAAAATGAACAAAAAAGATTTGGCGAATATAAGAAAAGAGTTTAAGTTGGGAAGTTATATGCTTCCTATTAAGGAAGTTTACAGCGTATATTTAAAAAAAGATAATGGAGAAATAATAACCAGGGAACTAGAGCATTTTGAAATGATGGAAATAGAGAAGAGGGAGCTTTACCTGAATAATTTCAAAAAGGTGCTTACAGGTTCTCTGGATTCCAAAATATTTGAATTGGATTTTAAGGAAACGGATGGGAAAGAAGGCCATGAGGTTGGTGAAAGCACACAGCAGATATTGTATGGTGCTTTGAATTCTGGGAAGAGTGCGGCTGAATTTGGAGATAAGATAGTGGATAAAATATCTAAAAATTATACCTATGATACGGATGTAGTGATAAATTTTATAAAAGCAGAGTATTATAACAGCAGAAAAAATAAGAATGGAGATGAAAGTGATGTAGAAGATTATGTTCAAGCTGTGGAGTTTATATTGTGCAGTGTAAACAAGGTGGAAATTCCCAAAAAGGTATTGAAATTTGATTATACCGAGATGAAATTCAAGCCCAATTCTGCACTGGATATGATCGTGAATTTAAATTCTCCTCTAGACGGATTCATGTTTCCAAGTTTTACATGTGAATATGTAGATGTGAACAAGATAATATATTATTCTTCTAAAACGAAGCAGGTTAACGGCACTTTTGTAGAAAAAGTCCTTGAGTGTACTGTAAAACCCACGGCTGTAGAAGAAAAAGAAAGTTTTAAAAGTATACTGGGTACAGTGACAGGAGGCAGAATAAAGCCGGATATCATGAAGGATGTATATGAAAGAATAAATGAAAAACTTGATGGAGGAGATAGGGAAGAGGAGGCAGTACTGGATGTAAATGAAGTTACCAGGGTTTTAAAAGAAAGCGGCCTTAAACATATACAGTCCGTCAAAAGCGCCTTTCAAGAGGTATGTGGTGGAGATCATGAATTTAAAGCCAGAAATGTAATCCCTGATTTTAAAAGTAAATCTGTAAAGATTGAAAATGAAAATACAAGTATAATTATAAGGCCTCAAGATCTGGGTAGTGTAAAGCAGGTAATAGACAAGAGAGGGAAAAAATGTTTATTGATAGAACTTAAAGAAGATATGGTTATAGACGGGCTTAATTTGGAGACTGAGAAAATGGAAGATTATATCTAATTGAAAACAATTCTTTTAAGGATAAAATTTTAATGTTAAACTTCTTAATTTGATTAAAAATTAATTTGACCGTAAGAATGTTATAAGGTATAATTAAAGTCAATAATTTAATATTAACCCTTATCAAGAGAAACTTAGGGAATGGCCCGATGAAGTTTCAGCAACCCATGTATTAATTGGTACATGTAAGGTGCTAAGTCCATCAGAACACAGTTCTGGAAGATGAGGTAAATATAAAACTTCAACTTGAACATTTTATATTTATTATAATATAGAAAAATCCTCTTCTTCATAAAAGGGGATTTTTTAGTTATTAATTTATAAATTAATGTAAAAGGGGGCAATATGAAAATGGGAGAAAAAACTGCGCGAAAAAATAACCAGATCTCAGAACAGTACATTAAAGAGATATTGCAGTCATTGAAGAGTATAAATTATGGTTCAATAACTTTGGTGATTCAAGATGGAATAGTAATTCAGGTAGAGACAAAAGAAAAAATAAGACTAAAATAGAGATTGAATAAACTTAAGATATTATCAGAAAATAAAAACTTTTAGAGAAAAATATAAAATGATATTTTAATTATTGATTATCCTTTAAATAAATAGTAAAATGTAATCAGATACAATGTTGAGTATTTAAGTCGGATATTTTATCCTGATGCCCATTTATAATGGGATTGATTTTTGGAATTAAATATGACTTAAATACTCGGATATAAAGGAGAGGTATAATGGGAAAAAAGTTACTGGAAATAAATAAGCTGAAAACGGAAGTTGAAGGTAATGAAATATTAAAAGGACTTGATCTAGAAATTGGCAAGGGTGAAATACATGCCATAATGGGTCCCAATGGGGCAGGGAAATCTACTCTTGTAAATACTATAATGGGTCATCCTAAATATGTAATATCATCAGGAGATATAGTATTTGATGGGGAAAAAATAAATGATTTAAAGGTGGATGAAAGGGCAAGAAAGGGAATATTCATGTCTTTTCAGTATCCGCAGGAGATACAGGGAATAACTGTTGAAAATTTTTTACGCAATGCTAAGGCTGCTGTTACAGGTAAGAGAGGTGGAATATTGGCATTTAGAAAAGCTTTAAAAGAAAAGCTAAAGCTTTTAAAAATAGATGAAAGTTATGCTAAAAGATATTTAAACGTGGGGTTTTCAGGTGGAGAAAAAAAGAAAAATGAAATACTCCAGATGGCGGTACTTGAGCCCAAGCTTGCTATGCTGGACGAAACGGATTCAGGACTTGATGTAGATGCAGTTAGAGTAGTATCGGAAGGGGTGAGCAAACTCCGAACAGAGGATAACTCCATACTTATAATTACACATCACGATAGTATATTAGAATATTTGAAACCGGATTACGTTCATATACTTGTAGATGGAAGAATAGTTAAAACTGGTGATGCATCTTTAGCTGAGGAAATAGAGAAAAACGGATATGACAGGTTTAAGGCATTGGCTTAACAGGATGTTTTAAAAGAGAGGTGTTTTTATTGGAAAAAGAAAAAACTCATATAGAAGATATAAGAAGAAATATTTATGATATAAAAAATGAAGACAAATCCAGTTATAAAACTGGCTCGGGTCTTACAAAAAAGATAATAGAAGAAATATCAGATGAAAAAAACGATCCTGAATGGATGAGGGAGTTTAGACTTAAATCCTTAGATATTTACAATAAGATGCCTATGCCGTCCTGGGGACCTGATCTTTCGGATCTGGATATGAATAACATAGTTACCTATGTAAGGCCTGATACCAGCATGAAACATGATTGGAAGGATGTGCCCAAAGATATAAAAAGAACTTTTGATTTACTTGGAATACCTAAAGCGGAGCACGAATCCCTGGCAGGTGTGGGTGCACAATATGATTCGGAGATAGTCTATCACAATGTAAGCGAGGAGCTGAAAAAGCAGGGCGTTTTATATATGGATATGGAAACGGCTATAAGGGATTACGAAGATCTGATAAGACCTCTTTTTATGAGGCTTGTGCCTCCAACAGATCATAAATTTGCAGCACTTCATGGAGCAGTTTGGTCTGGCGGCTCATTTGTATATGTTCCTGAGGGAGTTCAAGTTGATATACCAATACAATCTTATTTTAGATTAAATGCCCCTGGTGCAGGACAATTTGAACACACCCTTATAGTAGTTGAAAAAGGAGCAAAAATTCACTATATAGAGGGATGTTCGGCACCTAAATACTATGTAAACAATCTACATGCAGGTTGTGTTGAGTGTTATGTGAGAGAGGGAGCTTCATTAAAGTACAGTACTATAGAGAATTGGTCAAGAAATATGTACAATTTAAATACCAAAAGGTGTGCAGTGGATAAAAGTGGGCATGTAGAATGGGTTACAGGTTCTTTTGGATCTAAAGTATCCATGTTGTATCCTATGAGCATACTGAGGGGAGAGGGAGCAAGATGCGATTTCACAGGAATAACTTTTGCAGGTGCCGGGCAGTATCTGGATACTGGCTCTAAAGTAGTTCATGCAGCTCCAAATACTACGTCAGTGGTAAATTCTAAATCCATTTCCAAGGATGGTGGAGTTTCAATTTACAGAGGCCTGTTGAGTTCTACTAAAAATGCAGTTAACTCCAAGTCCAGTGTATCCTGTGAATCATTGATGCTTGACAGTGAATCCAGATCGGATACTATACCTATTGTAAGTGTGGCAAACAACAATGTTGATATAGGACATGAGGCTAAAATAGGTAGAATAAGTGACGATGCCATTTTTTATCTTATGAGCAGAGGTCTTACGGAAGAAGAGGCAAGAGGGATGATAGTTACAGGATTTGTTGAGCCTGTAGCAAAGGAACTTCCACTTGAATATGCAGTGGAAATGAATAATTTGATTAAATTAGAATTAAAGGGAACCATAGGATAAGGAGGTAGTTTATGATAGATAATAGGGGAAATTTAAGCAAAAGTAAGAGAATAATTTCCGAATTGCAAAACAAGAAGGAGTTTAGACTAAATCAGGCCTATGTACCTACATGGAAGCATCTTGGATTAAATAATTTTCACCTTGATAATTATAAGTTTCCTGAAATAGAGGCATATGATGCAGGGTATATGGATTTTAAGGCTGAAGATTTTGAGGGGGTAACCTTAAAATTCATGCAGGAGATTGATGGAGAAAATCTTGCTCAATATTCTAGTTTTAAAGATGCTACTTCTGTATCAAAAGATTTTGTCAGACTTGGGGAGAACGGATTTAATTCAGGAATATTTGTAAAAGTTCCAGAGAATAAAATTTTGAATTCGCCTATAAGACTTAATTTCAATTTAAATGAACACAACCCTACAGTTATAGATCACAACATAATTGTAGCCGAATCAAATAGTAAAATTACTTTAGTGGTGGATTATTGTACTGAAAATAAAGACATAGATGCATTTCACAATGGTTTGACTAAAGTATTTGCAAAGAGCGGCTCAGTAGTAGATGTTATAAAAGTTCAGAGGATGAATGATAAGTCAACCCATTTTGATTCGAATATGGCTCAGGTGGAGAATGGAGCAAAAGTAAATTGGATTACTGTAGAGATGGGAAGCCATATAAATGTTACAAATTATAATTCGGATTTAAAAGGGGAATACAGCAGTGCAGATATATATTCAGCCTATTTAGTTGATGGAGACAGAAGACAGGATCTTTACTATACCACCAATCATTTTGGTAAAAAGAGCACAAGTAATATGGTCATAGAAGGGGTACTGAAGGATAGAGCCAGAAAAGTTTTTAAGGGAAATATAGATTTTAAGAGAGGCTCATCTAAATCCAAGGGAGCTCAGGCTGAAGAAGTTCTTCTTTTAGATCCAACAGTTAAGACGGATACTATTCCAATACTTCTCTGCCAGGAGGAAGATGTGGACGGACAGCATGCAGCAAGTGTAGGCAAAATAGATGAGAATCAACTTTTTTATTTGATGAGCAGGGGCTTTGATTATGGTGAAGCGGAAAAATTGGTTATAGAGGCTAGATTTAATCCTATATTTGATAAGATTCCAGCAGAAGATTTAAAAAAGTTTTTATCTGAAGAACTTAAAAGGAGGATTATAAATGAGTAATGGAAATGTAATACAGGAGAGTATAGATGTAAAGAGGATAAGAAAGGACTTCCCAATACTTTCTATAAAAGTGAAGGGTAATGATCTGGTGTATTTTGACAATGGAGCAACTACACAGAAACCACTTTCTGTCATAAAAGCCGTAGAACATTATAATGAGAATTTAAATGGAAATCCCCACAGAGGTGCCCACTATCTTGGAGTCACGTCTACAGAGGCTTATGAGGGAGCTCGTGAGAAAGTAAGGGCTTTTATTGGAGCAGAGAAATCCTCTGAGATAATATTTACAAGGAATACTACAGAATCCTTAAATTTGATAGCTTATAGTTATGGGCTGAATTTTGTAAATAAGGGAGATGAAATAGTAATTGCTATTTCAGAGCATCACAGCAATATACTCCCTTGGCAGATGGTAGCTAGAGTAAAAGGTGCAGTGCTTAAATATATGTATACTAATGAAGAGGGAAGAATAACTGAAGAAGAATATAAAAGTAAAATTACTGACAAGACAAAGATTGTATCCATTGCTCAGGTGTCAAATGTACTTGGAACGAAATATCCAGTTAAAGATATTGTAAAATACGCTCATGAAAAAGGAGCTGTAGCAATAGTAGATGGAGCACAGAGTACACCTCATATGAAGGTGGATGTATCTGATCTTGATACGGATTTCTTCGTATTTTCAGGTCATAAAATGCTAGCTTCTATGGGAATAGGAGTACTTTATGGAAAAGAAAAATTTCTCCTTGAAATGCCGCCTTTCCTAGGTGGTGGTGATATGATAGAATATGTTACAGAACAAGATGCTACTTTTGCAGAGCTGCCTTTTAAATTTGAAGCCGGCACTCAAAATGTGGAAGGTGCAGTGTCTCTCGGTGCAGCTATTGACTATTTAAATTCAATAGGACTTGACAAGATTGAAGCCTATGAGGAAGAACTTACGGAATATGCACTTAAAAAAATTTCAGATATAGATTATGTGACGGTTTATGGCCCTAAAAGTGCCAAGAATAAAGGTGGAATTATTTCATTTAATGTAAAAGATGTTCATCCTCATGATGTAGCAACTATATTAAATAATTACGGAGTAGCAGTTAGATCAGGACATCACTGTGCACAACCTCTTATGAAACATTTAGGAATCCAAGCATCTTCCAGGGCTAGCTTTTATTTTTACAACACTTATGAAGAAATAGATAAATTTATAGAAGCCCTTAAGAATGTTAGGAAGTGGTTGGGATATGGACGATCTTAGTCTTGTGTATTCTGAAATAATAACAGAACATAACCAGGATACCACTAATAAGAGAGAGCTGAAAAACCCTGATTTAAAAGAAAGAGGACATAATCCCAGCTGTGGAGATGATATAACTCTTTCATTGAAATTCAAGGGAGACATTATAGATGATATAGCTTATGAGGGAAGCGGATGTGCCATATCTCAGGCTTCAACATCTATAATGATAGATTTGATTAAAGGTAAAACTATTGAAGAAGCTTTGGATTATGTTAAGACATTTATAGGAATGATAAAAAAGGAAATTACAGATGAAAAAGAGTTGGAAAAATTAGAAGATGCTATAGCACTTAAAAATATATCCATGATGCCTGCCAGAGTGAAGTGTGCAGTCCTCGCCTGGCATACATTAGAGGAAGCTATAAAAAAAAGAAAGAAGGGTGTCTCTGAATAAGCTGTATTCAAAACCCAGAGCACAAATATCAAACTCCATTATTTGATATTTGTGCTCTATTTTTTCTGTTAACTGTCAATTGCTTTTGTATTGTTTATAAAAGAATAGTAGTCATTTCTCAAATTGTTTTTGTCTTCTTCAGAGGCAAAAGAACAATTTATTCCATTTTCAGTGACCTTTTTTATATCTTTGAAATCGAAATTTTGGTATTTTACAAGATATTTAAATTCCTGAATTATATCTGTGTTTGACACAGTGATATTGTCTGTGTTTACTGTTACCATAATATCCTCATCCAGGTATTTCTTTATTGGATGTTCTCTGTAGGAATTTACGGCAGATGTATTCACATTGCTGGTTATACATACTTCGAGAGGAATTTCATGCTCTATCAGATATTTAAGGGTTTCTTTGTCTTTATATGCATAAGTGCCGTGGCCTATTCTCTCTGCATGTAATATTTTTATAGATTTTAATATGTTTTCTGAAATACCCGTTTCGCCTGCATGGATTGTACGGTGAATGCCGTATTTTCTTGCTAAATTAAAGGATTCACTGTGAATTTCTGGAGGAAAATTTGTCTCATCTCCTGCAAGATCTATGGCAGCTACTCCCCTGGAAAAGTATTTTTTAGCTAATTCAACAACTTTTATCCCAAGTTGAGGAGACTCCTGTCTTAGGATGCATAGTATTAAATTTGACATGATCCCTAAATTTTTTCTACCGTAATCCATGGCAGAAAGTACGGTTTCTATGACCTGTTCAGGTTTTAAATTGCCAGCTAGATGATTAAAGGGGGCAAAACGAATTTCTATGTATTTAATATTTTTTTTAATAGCATCTTCCAGCAATTCGGTAGTCACTCTGTATATATTTTTTTCACTTTGCATAATTTTTATAGGTAGATTGAATTTATCAAGATATTGTTTTAGAGAATTGCATTTCCCAAGAACTTTAACTTGTTTTTCAAGAGTATTTAAATCGATATCTGAAGTAAGTATATTTTCTTTAGATGCAATGTCTAAGATAGTTTCGGGTCTTAAACTGCCGTCTAGGTGACAGTGGAGGTCTGTCTTTGGAATAAGTTCTAATATTTTATCGAGATTCATTATACTATTCTCCTTGTCAGATATTTTTGATATATCAATATTATATACCTAATTATATACCTAAATATTAATATACAATAGAAAGTATTTGAAAAGGTTATATAAAATGTTAATTTTAACTCTTGATATTATTGTATTTTTCTGGTATATTATAAAAGGTTTGTGTATTGCAATATTTATACAATAAAGTAATACACTAAATAAGATTGTTAGAATTTATAAGAAAGATGGTAAATTTATGGAACAAATAGAACGATTAAGGGAAAAATTAAATTTATTGGTTATTGAAAGTGAGGATCTCTACAAGGGAGAAATATTGGAGATAAGTCAACAGTTGGACAGGTTAATTTATCTCCAATATAGGAAAGTCAATGGTTCTGAGATAAGTATCTGATATTTGCAGTTTGTATTTTCTCTGTCAGTTGTGGATTGAAAATAGTGGTAGCCATTGAATAAAAGTATCGGGTAATTTGGTAACATTTTATAAGAATGAGTATATAATAAAATTAAAATATAGAAGTATTTGCAGTTAATTAAATTTTATGTTGTAATTTTTACTTGATCAAAATAAATTTATATAGTATTATAAGAGTGTAAATTTAATTCATAGTGAATTACTAAGAATTACGATGATGGGAAGAGTAGGTTACACAAAGTTATAAGAGAGAGTTTCCCTCGGGTGTGAGGAAACTTTAACTGGTGGTAATTGAATTGCATCTTGGAGTACTGGATTGAACGATAGTAGATTTCAGCGGAAACGTCCGTTAAAGCGTTGAGGTATGATTGTACCAATAAAAAAAAGAGTTTTGTCATGTAAATTTAATTTATTTTATGTGATATAAACAGAGTGGAACCGCGGAAGTAAACCTTCTGCCTCTGTATTGAGGCAGAAGGTTTTTTTATTTTTCAAATTCCGGAATTTGAAAAATAGTATGAGTAAAAATTAATTTAATATTTATTAGGAGGTTAATTATGATGAATTCAGTATCGTATTTTGATTCCATTGCAGATAAATGGAATGTGATAAGGTCAGAGTATTTTGAGGATAAACTAAAATATATTGTGCTCTCTAAGTTTAATATAGAAGATAAAATATGTGTGGATTTAGGATGTGGGACGGGATTTATTTCATTGGTTTTAGCTGAAAGTGCAAATTTGGTGTTTTCTATTGATAACTCGAGAAATATGTTAAAGCAGCTGCATGATGAAGCTGTAAATAGAAAGATTAAAAATATATATCCAATAAAGGGATCTATAACGGATATTCCACTATTTGACGAATCCATTGACGCTGTGTATATAAACATGGCATTACATCATGTTGTGGATGCAAGAAAAGCAGTAAAAGAAGCTTACAGGATTTTGAAAAAAGACGGGACATTTATCATAGCGGATGTAAAAGAGCACAATGGAGAGTGGGCAAGAACTGAAATGCATGATAAATGGCTGGGATTTTCCAATGAACAGATAAGTACCTGGCTTGCCGAAGCAGGATTTAGTGGAATAAATTTTGAAAATACAGAGTTAAAATGTAAGGCCTATTCAAGTAAAGGCGAATATACTGAAACTGGAATATTTATAGCAAGTGGAATTAAGAAGGGAGAATAAATTATGGAGATTGAGTCATTGTTAATACACGGAGGAATAGATGGAGATAAAAGAACAGGGGCAGTCAGTGTACCTATATATCAAACTTCTACCTATAAACAGGAGGCGCTTGGCAAAAATAGCGGTTATGAGTACTCTAGAACGGGAAATCCAACTAGAGAAGCTCTGGAAAAATTAATTGCAGATCTGGAAGGCGGATATAGAGGTTTTGCATTTGCTTCTGGACTGGCAGCTATATCGGCGGCTTTGATGCTTTTCAAAAGCGGAGATAAAATAATAGTTTCCAGTAATGTGTATGGAGGAACTTTCAGAGTTATAGATAAAATATTCAAGAACTTCAATTTAAATTATGTACTAGTGGATACCAGTGATCTGCAAAAAGTAGAGGAAAGCATTACTGAAGATGTAAAGGCAATATTTATTGAGACACCTACCAATCCACTTATGACCATAACGGATATATATAAGATAAGTGAAATAGCAAGGAAAAATAAGGTGTTAACTATTGTGGACAATACGTTTATGACACCTTATCTTCAAAAGCCTATAAAACTAGGTGCAGACATAGTGATCCACAGTGCTACTAAATATTTGGGCGGTCATAGTGATCTGATTGCTGGCCTTTTGGTGGTAAATAATGAAGAATTAGGAGAAAGGGTTCATTTTATTCAAAACTCAACGGGAGGCATATTAAATCCTTTTGACAGCTGGCTTTTAATAAGAGGAATAAAGACATTATCTGTTAGAATGGATAGGCACAATGAGAATGCCGAATATGTGGCCAATTTTTTGAAAGAGAATCCGCTAATAGACAAGATCTATTATCCTGGGTTTTCAACTCATCCTGGATATAAACTTCATAAATCCCAGGCTTCAGGGTATGGTGCAATTATATCCTTCGTTTTAAAAGAGGGTATAGATATAAATAAATTTTTTAAGGGATTGAAGCTTATAACCTTGGGCGAAAGCTTAGGAGGAGTTGAATCATTAATATCTCATCCAGCTACAATGACTCACGCAGCAGTACCCTATGAAATAAGACAAAAAATAGGAATAGTGGATAATTTGATTAGATTGTCCGTAGGACTTGAGAATAAAAAAGATCTAGTAGAAGATTTGAAAAATGCATTGGAATTTTCTAAATAAAACAGCATAATTGCGCAATGTGAAATGTGGTGGAGGGTTAACAACATGATATATTATAATGATATAAAAGAGATGATAGGCAATACGCCCATGTTAAAATTAAATAATTTTGATATAAAAGACGGTGTGTCTATATTTGCTAAATTAGAAAATTTCAACCCCGGAGGCAGTGTAAAAGACAGGATTGGGGCGTATATGATAGAAAGTGCAGAAAAGAGGGGAATTTTAAAGAAAGGGTATACTGTAATAGAAGCAACTGCAGGTAATACTGGCTTGGGTATTGCCCTGGGAGCCCTCAACAAAGGCTATAGAGTTATATTTGTAGTTCCAATGAAATTTTCTGTTGAAAAACAAACTCTTATGAAAGCACTTGGGGCAGAAATAGTAAATACTCCTGAAGATAAGGGAATGATTGGGGCTATAGAAAAATCACAAGAGCTCCTTGAAAGTATACCAAACTCAATTTCATTAAAGCAATTTGAAAATGCTGATAATCCACAAGCTCATTATTTAACTACAGGTCCTGAAATATATTTGGATATGGAAGGACGAATTAATTATCTTGTAGCAGGAGCAGGTAGTGGAGGTACTTTTACAGGGGTTGCGAGATATTTAAAGGAAAAAATAAAGGATATAAAATCAGTTCTGGTAGATCCGGAGGGATCCACTTTAGGTGGCGGCGAGGAAGGTCATTATGCGGTTGAAGGCATAGGAAACAATTTTGTTCCCTGTACCATGGACATGGATCTAGTTGATAAAGTTATAAAAATAAATGATGAAGAGGCTTTCGATATGGTTAAGAAATTAGCAAAAAAAGAAGGATTAATAGTGGGATCCTCTTCAGGTGCTGCAATGGCAGGAGCAATAAAATTGTCAAAGACTATAGAACAGGGAAATATAGTAGTTATATTTCCAGATAGAGGAGATAGATATTTTAGTAAAAATATTTACAATTAGTTCTAGAACAGAAATATAATTTACGAATATAATGGTTAATGATAGTAAGTGAAAAAGGAGTACTACGTTTTTGAATATATATGTAGTTCGTTCAGGCGATTCTATATGGTCCATAGCCCGTAGGTTTGGTGTTATTCCCGACAGCATAGTGGATGTCAATGGTCTTCGACCGGAGGAAAGTCTAGTAGTGGGGCAATCCCTTGTAATCCCTAGCGCAGAAAGGGCATACATGGTTAGACCAGGTGATTCTATATGGTCCATATCCCAAAAATTTGGAGTTTCTGTAGACAGCATAGTTCAGTTAAATAACATTGTAAATCCTGCATCTATTCATCCAGGCATGGTAATAAGAATACCAGAGAATTCAAAAAATTATGGTGTAATTGAAACCAATGGATTTATACAGCCATCCACTGCTGAACGGGAAAGAGCTGTAGTGAACAATGTAGGTCTCTATTTAACCTATGTAACGCCTTTCAGTCATCATGTCACTGAGCAGGGTGAACTTACACCTCTTAGGGATGAGACCATAATTGAAGCCGGCAGAAATAACAGAGTAGCACCATTGCTTTCAGTAACAAATATATCTGGTGCAAATTTTGATACTGATTTAATATCTGCCATATTAAACAATGAAAACCTTCAGGATACTTTGATAAACAATATAATTGATACCATGGATGAAAAAGAATATTATGGAGTTGTAATAGATTTTGAAAGAATTCCGCCTTCAGATAGAGAAAGGTACAATAATTTTCTTGAAAAGCTGGTATCAAAAGCTCATCCCCTGGGATATGTAGTCGGCACCGCACTGGCACCTAAAACATATGATGTAACCTCTGGTGCATGGCATGGAGCTCATGATTATGCTTCCCATGGCAGAATAGTGGACTTTGTTATAATAATGACTTACGAATGGGGTTGGTCGGGAGGCCCTCCTATGGCCGTAGCGCCTCTCAACGAGGTTAGGAGAGTAATAAATTATGCTGTGAGCGTAATTCCGCCTAATAAGATATTGATGGGCATACCCATGTACGGTTATGACTGGACATTACCCTATACGCCTGGCGGTGAATTTGCAGAGAGCATAGGACATCAGGAGGCAGTGAACAGGGCAAGAAGATATGGGGCAGAGATAAAATTTGATGAGAGAGCGCAATCTCCATATTTCAATTATGTGGATGAAGAGGGAAGAGAACATGTGGTTTGGTTTGAGGATGCGAGAAGTATACAGGCAAAGTACAGGTTAGTCAATGAATACGGCCTCAGAGGAGTAAGTTACTGGACGCTGGCTCAGCCTTTCCCTCAAAATTGGTATATATTGAATAATATGTTTGAGATTACGAAGGTTATACCTGCTGAGTAGGTTAGTGTGTCTACGAATTTGTGTAAAACAATGTGGATTATGATAAAAATTAATTTGGAATTACTATGGGATATATTCCTGTAGTAATTTTTTTATTTATAGTTTTTATATCAACTAATTTTTCCTCATCACGAATACATTCTAGAAATGAATTTATTTTATATTCAGCGATGTCGACTCTAAGTGAAAGGTTGATGAATCCGTTTTCCCTGTATCTTTTTCCACATAGTTCTGTTATTGTCTACAATGTTTCTGGCTTTAATAGAATTACGGGATATGATATAGTTTAAATGTAATAAGAAAAATTGTATAAGGGTACCTCTTCTTTAGTTATGGGTGGATCATGGTTAATAATGTCTGCGTATGAAGAAGAGGTGATGCGTTTATGTCAGAAGGATATTTAGTATTGTTCTTTAGTTTATTTTCAATCACTGTTATTTGTATAGTGGCATTATCTGATAAAAAATCAGATATTAAAATCGAAAATAAAATAACTTTGAGACCTGATGAAATATCATCCGGTACTAAAGTAAACATAAATAATTCCAAAAAGAATAATAGATAGTCCCTGACAAGACCTATCTATTATTTAAACTATACAATTTACTAAGCAGACTAAATTCATAATCCACCCTCTTATTACTAATAGTATATCATAAAATATAGGGATTATACAGTAGAAAATTTTAGTGTAAATGGAGTTTGTTTATAAGGGCTTACTCCATCTTAACCTTAATTAACGGTATTCTTATTATTTGACTTTTTACTGAAATTGAAATATAATCAATATCATAAAAGAATTGGTAAATTATGAGGTGGTGCCGATGGAAACAAGAGTGGCCATTATCGCAATCATTGCGGAAAGCAGGGAATGTGCAGAGCAGATCAATGATCTGTTGCATGAATACGGTTCCTATATTATTGGGCGCATGGGACTTCCCTATCGTGAAAAGGGAATCAATATTATTAGCATCGTGATTGATGCTCCGCAGGACAAGATCAATACTATTGCGGGGAAAATCGGTCGAATTAAAGGAGTTACTGCAAAAACGGTATATTCTAATGTTACAAATTAATAATTAAATCAAACAAATATCAGCCTGACGTCAAAATTTTTTTGAGACGAAAGATCGATATAGCTGTTAAATATGAAATAGCCGTATCCGTCAGGATACGGCTATTATTTGTCTAACCGAAATAAACCAGAAGCTTATAATAAGGGGAGGTAATGACTTTACCCAAAATAACCGGAGGCGCTGTGGAAGTTGGACGCTATGGTAAATGACAGAGAAGAGGTGGTGGGCGATGACGATTCAATTGAATGACGCAAATGACGCGTCGAAACTGACTGACTTTTTGAATAATGCCTGTAAAAGGGAACTTTCTGAAATATTGAGGTTTTTTTTACAGAATGCACAGACGGAGGTGCTTTCTCTGCTTGCCTGTCGTGCGGAAGAAATCAGGGAAAAATACTATGATCGAAAAATATATTTCCGCGGGCTTATAGAGTTTTCAAGTTTCTGCAGAAACGACTGCTATTACTGTGGTATTCGAAGAAGCAATTTTAATGCGCGCAGATACAGACTCTCAGATGAGGAAATCCTAAACTGTTGTACAATCGGATACAGGCTTGGATATCGGACTTTTGTATTACAGAGCGGTGAGGATATATATTATACCGATGAACGGATGTGCCATATTGTCTCAGCCATCAAAGCCAGTTTTCCTGAGAGTGCGGTTACGCTTTCATTGGGAGAAAGGAGCCGAGACTCATATAGGCGGCTTTTTGACGCCGGTGCAGATCGATACCTTTTGCGGCATGAAACGGCCGATGAAGCACATTACAGAAAGCTTCATCCGCCTGAACTGAGTCTCAGAAACCGTATGCAGTGCCTGTATAATCTCAAGGAAATAGGCTATCAGGTTGGTTCTGGATTTATGGTGGATTCACCTTATCAGACGTATGATACACTGGCTGAGGATTTTATATTTCTTCGAGATTTACAGCCTCATATGGTAGGAATAGGTCCTTTTATTCCGCATAAGGACACTCAATTCGCAAATTATTATGAACCTTCGTCAAGGACGACGCTGATATTGCTCTCGCTTTTAAGGTTTCTGTTGCCAAAATCGCTGCTTCCTGCAACGACTGCACTTGGTACTGTTGACCCAATTGGCAGGGAGAAAGGTTTTCAGGCAAGTGCTAACGTGGTTATGCCAAACCTTTCCCCGACGGAGCACCGCAGAGATTACTCTCTCTATGATAATAAAATCTGTATGGGTGAGGAATCAGCGGAATGCTTCCACTGCCTTGCCGGCCGGATACAAACCGCCGGCTTTGTTCCAGACTTCTCAAAAGGGGACCATTTTGATCGGCAGATGGAAGTACCAAACTCTGATCCCTGCCCTACAACAGAAATGTGAGAAAATATAACAATGATTTTGCGCTGAAGTATAATTTCAGTGCAGAAAAATTATGCAGGAGGTGGAAAAAATGATTAAGTTAGCTGTATATGGAAAAGGTGGTATCGGGAAATCAACCACGGTTTCAAATCTGGCGGCGGCGATGGCTGAAAAAGGGCTCAGGGTCATGCAGATAGGCTGTGACCCGAAGGCAGATTCCACCGCCATCCTTCACGGCGGTACAAAAATACCCACTGTGTTGGAGCTTGTGAGAAAATATAACAATGATTTTGCACTGGATGATATGGTATGCGTCGGCTTTGACGGAGTAATCTGCGTTGAAGCGGGTGGACCTTTGCCGGGGCGTGGCTGCGCGGGACGAGGTATCATCGCCGCACTTGAAAAGCTCGCCCAGAAGGGCGCATATGAAACATACAAACCAGACGTTGTAATGTATGACGTGCTCGGAGATGTGGTCTGTGGCGGATTTTCCATGCCCATGCACGGTGGCTATGCCGATAGTGTATTCATTATAACATCTGGAGAAAATATGTCGATTTACGCAGCGGCAAATATTGCTATGGCTGTGGAAGATTTTAAAGGCCGTGGCTACGCTTCTCTCGGCGGGCTGATCTTAAATCGCCGAAACGTAAAAAACGAGGAGAAAAAGGTGAAAGAACTGGCGGCTGATTTCCATACAGAAATCGCCGGAGCGCTTGATTTGAGTGAGACTGTACGAGATGCGGAACTGCTGAATAAGACAGTTATCGAAGCCTTTCCAGACAGCAAAATGGCTTCTCAATACCGCAGCCTCTCTGAAAATATACTGCACATGCATAAGCAAAAGAGAAGGAGAAACAGTGTGCTGAAAAAAATCAATGGAAAAGCAGGTATGATCGGAGAGGAAATAAGAATACGTGATGCCGAATTTCCGTCACCGTTTCTCTCCGGGCTGGAATACAATGCACCGGCCAGGGGACCATGGAACATCGTGCATACGGGGATGCTGATACCACAGTCGCACCAGGTATTCGTTTGTGCCGAGGGATGTCTGCGCGGTGTCATTCTCACCGCGGCTGAGATGAACGCCATGGATAGGATGTCCTGGGTTTCGGTTCATGAGAACGACCTTTTGGATGGCAGTATGGAGCGGAATATTGTCGATGGTACGGCTGATATTCTGAATAAAATGGATACGCTTCCACCGGCTGTGCTTGTGTTTATCAGCTGTATCCATCTTTTTACTGGTTGTGATTTCAAAGTAGCTCTGACTGAACTGAGCACGCGTTTTCCCGGCGTTGATTTTGTTGAGTGTTATATGACTCCCACGATGCGCAAGAGTGGACTGACAATGGATCAGATTATGCGCCGACAGCTGTACAGTCCATTAAGATCGGTGCAGAAGAATAAAAAATATGTCAATATCATCGGAAACGACAGGCCCACTGATGAATCGAGTGAATTTGTTTCCTTAATACGCGGCGCAGGCTTCGAGATCAGGGATATTGCACTCTGTAAAACTTATGGAGACTATTTGAAGATGGCGGAAAGCGCCGTCAATATTACATATCTTCCCGCAGCGTTTGCTGCTGGTGAGGAACTTTGTCAAAGGCTTGGACAGAATCATCTGTATCTGCCGCTGAGTTATTCGTACAAAGAAATCATGGAAAATTACAGGAAACTTTCTAATGTTCTTGAAATTAAGATGCCAGATTTCTCGGATGCCATGGACAGAGCGGACAAGGCGCTTAAAGACGCATACCGTATTATTGGAAATATACCGATTGCCATCGACTACACCTCGACACCGCGTCCTCTCGGATTAGCTCGCCTGCTTGTGGAACACGACTTTGCGGTGAAAAAAGTCTATGTGGACAGTTTTCTCGATGAGGACGGGCGGGATTTTGTCTGGCTGAAAGAAAATAAACCGGAACTTGTGCTGTCCTCGACGGTTCACCCGAAGATGCGGTTTGCCGCTCATGGCAGCCATGATGAAAAAGTTTTGGCTATCGGCCAGAAGGCTGCGTATTTCAATGAAACAGGCCATTTTGTAAATATCGTGGCAGGCGGCGGAATGTACGGTTTTGATGGGATCGTCCATCTTGCCGAAATGATGACCGATGCATATCTGCACGAAAAGGACGTGAAAACGGTCATCCAGTATAAAGGATTGGGGTGTGAGAGCTGCTTATGAGACAGACGGCAAGAATTATATCAACTTATACGGCGGATATTTCGGGTGTCTGCTCCGCTCTCTTTGAGCTTGGGGGAATGACTGTAATTCATGACGCATCGGGATGCAATTCTACATATACAACGCATGACGAGCCCAGGTGGTATGATCTGGACAGCATGATCTATATATCCGCACTGACGGAGACGGAGGCCATCCTGGGTGACGACAATAGATTGATTGGCGATATTGTGAATACGGCTGGGGAACTTTCGCCGAGGTTCATCGCCATATGCGGTTCTCCGGTGGCAATGATGATCGGGACGGACTTTAAGGCAATTGCCAAGGTGATCGGTGAAAAGACCGGTATCCCGACCTTCGGCTTGAGCACAAATGGCATGCACTCCTATCTTACCGGTGCTTCCTGTGCATTGGAGACTGTCGTGAAGTATTTTTGCCATGGAGATGTTGCCAGGTCTAAAGATCTCTCCGTGAATATTATCGGGGCAACACCATTGGACTTCTCAATAAATGGCAGCGTGGAATCGATCAAACGGTGGCTCGCCGAAAGTGGATTTAGGCTTGTATCCTGCATGGCAATGGGGAGTGATTTGGATCGTATCAGCCTGGCGGGCAGTGCACATGTCAACCTTGTTGTGTCATACAGCGGTCTTGCCACCGCAAAAATGCTGCAAAAACAGTTCGGTACTCCATACGTTGCCGGTGTTCCATTTGGAATCGGGTTTGCCGACATCCTTGCCCATGTACTTAGAAGAGCTGCAAAGAGTGGAAAAAGCAGTGTGCCCTGTGCAGAGCGGAAAAGTGGATCGGATGGCGGACTGACAGTTGTCGGCGAAAGCATATTTGCTGGATCGCTTGCACGTGCAATCGAGGTGGAATCCGGTAGATCAGTCAGGGTACTCTGTCCGCTGGAAACAACGGAAGAACTGACGGCGGAGGGGGACGTTCTCATTCCGAATGAGGATGATGCAGCGAGACAGTTTGCTTTAGCCGGCAGTGTCATAGCGGATCCTCTCTATAAGCCGATATGTCCGGATGACGTATCGTTTTACAGTCTGCCGCACGAGGCATTTTCCGGAAGGTGCTACCGGGAACAAATACCGAATTTGATTAATAGAAAGCTGAAACTGGAGGAAACGATATGATAAAAATAGCTGTTTACGGGAAAGGTGGAATAGGAAAATCAATGATTACGAGTAATCTAAGTGCTGCATTTGCTTCTCTTGGGAAAAAAGTAATCCAGATTGGCTGCGATCCGAAAGCGGATTCGACGATCAACCTGCTTGCCGGGAATCGGGTCATGCCAGTTATGGATTATTTGCGAAAATTCGACCGAGAGCCGGATCATCTGGAGGAAATCACAAAAGAGGGCTTTGGGCATGTCTTGTGCATCGAGACCGGTGGGCCGACTCCGGGGCTCGGGTGTGCGGGCCGTGGAATCATTACGACATTCAGCTTGTTGAACGATCTGGATCTTTTTGAAAAATACCGCCCCGATGTTGTCCTTTACGACGTGCTCGGAGACGTTGTGTGCGGTGGATTTGCCGCACCGATACGGGAGGAGTATGCATCAGAGGTGCTGATCGTTACTTCCGGTGAAAAAATGGCACTTTATGCTGCAAATAATATCAACACCGCCGTCCATAATTTTGCCGACCGCAGTTACGCAAAGGTGCGCGGCATCGTATTTAATCGTAGAAATGTGGATCATGAGGAGGAAAAAGTCCGGGCGTTTGCCTTAAATGTCGGTCTGCCAATTGTTGCGGATATTCCGAGAAGTGACGATATTATTCGATACGAAGATATGGGGAAAACTGTCATAGAGGGGGATGCTTCACTGCCTGTAAGCTGCAAATTTTTCGACCTGGCAGAGTTATTGTCTGGGGATGAAGAAACCGATGAATAAGGCATATTACATAAGCGCCGAAGAACTAGTGCACCGTGGGTATTCCGATATACCAGATGAGCTGCTTTCGTCTACGCACTTGATTTACAGTTCACCTGCAACGCTGGCGTTCAACTCTCCGGGCGCACAGGGTTTCGGCGTCAAACGTGCTGGACTGGCCATCCCAGGCTCCGTAATGCTGCTTATTTCACCGGGCTGTTGCGGAAGAAACACAGCTGCACTCAGCCAAAAGGGCTATGAAGAACGATTTTTTTACATGACGATGGATGAAACTGATATTGTCACAGGGCGGCATCTGACCAAAATTCCAAATGCAGTTAAGGAGGTCTGTGAGGCATGTGATACGGTGCCAACGGCTGTCATGATCTGCATTACCTGTGTTGACGCACTGCTTGGAACGGATATGGAACGTGTATGCAAAAGGGCATCTGAGCATGCGGGAGTTCCCGTGATTCCATGCTATATGTATGCACTGACACGGGAGGGGCGTCTACCGCCCATGGTCGCGGTGTGCCAGTCCATTTATTCCCTGCTGAAACCTGTCCCTAAAAAGCCGGATGCAATGAATATCATCGGATATTTTTCGCCGCTGAGGGACGACTGCGAGCTGTATGCTCTCCTAAGACAGGCGGGTATACATCAGATCCGTGAAATTTCCCGATGCCGGGATTTTGGTGAGTATTTGACCATGGCTCAGGCGAACTTCAATCTTGTTCTGAGCCAGGAGGCGAGACATGCCGTGCTGGACATGGAAAAAAAGTTGAATATCCCGAGTATTGAACTGACAAGGATGTATCAGCTGGACAAAATACGCAATCAGTATCATCTTTTCGGTCAGGCCTTGGGTGTGACCTTCGACGACCGAAAATATTACAATATGGCATCCGCATCAGTTGAAAAATTTCGCAGTGATCACAACAATGTCACGTTCGCGGTAGGTGAATGGGCAAATGCCGACCCCTTTGAGTTGTCACTGGCGTTAATCCGATATGGATTCGCGGTTTCCGAAATCTACGGCACTGTGGGCGATGTGAATTTTGCCTACCTCAAAAAAATTGCACGGCTCAGTCCGCAGACAAAAATTTATTCCAATCTTTCTCCGACCATGCTCTATTACGACTCAGATGATTCGAACGTAAACGCCGTCATTGGCAAAGATGCGGCCTATTATCATCCGGGATGTGTCGGAGTTGACTGGAATGAGGAACTCCAACCCTTTGGATATGCCGGTGTGACGGCACTTTTTGAAGCGCTCGATACAGTATTTAGCAAGGAGGACTGAATGAATATGATTAAATATCTGTCGCCGTTCGCTCCGGATATATCCGGAGCCGTATCGGTACTCTTCGAACTTGGAAGTCTTATTGTGATCTGTGATGCAGGTGGATGTACCGGGAACGTATGCGGCTTTGATGAGCCGCGCTGGTTCCAGAAAAAAAGTGCCATTTTCAGTGCTGGGCTGCGGGACATGGATGCGATACTCGGATGTGACGAACGGTTGATTACAAAACTGCAGGATGCCGTATCAAAGATAGACGCAGCGTTTACGGCGATTATCGGCACACCTGTTCCGGCGGTCATAGGAACGGATTTTCGTGCACTTAAGCGCATGGCCGAGAAAAGGACTGGACTTCCGGCAATTACTATTGAGACGAGCGGGACCAGCCTCTATGATGAGGGGGAAGAGAGCGCCATGCTGAAACTTTTTCAGGGCTTTGCCACGGAGGGCTTTCCGGTAAAACGCGGCACCGTCGGCGTGCTGGGAGTGACACCGCTTGAATTTTCTAGCCTGCAGGCCGGGGAGCTTATGGCTTCGGCGGTGGAGCACAGTGGCCTTGGCAGGGCCGTTTGCTATGGAATGGGCCGCGGTCTTGACAGTGTACAGCACGCCTCTGCCGCAGAAAAAAACCTGGTTGTATCTCCTGCTGGCCTTAAAACTGCGAAATACCTGAGATCAACCTTCGGGACACCGTATACCATAGGTTGTCCCCTCATTTCGAAAAATCTGAAGGAAAAGTTAACAGGACTTGCCGGAAAACGGGTGCTTGTGATCCATCAGCAAATACTGGCAAACTCGGTACGCAATAGAATACTTGATAGTGTCGATGCCGACGTGACGGTTGCATCGTGGTTCATGCTGAAGGATGATTTGAAGCAGAAGGGGGACTTCAGACTCACGGACGAGCGGCAGTTTGCCGCTGCTGTGGAAGACGGCGGCTATAACGTGGTTATCGGTGACAGTTTTTTGAAACGTGCACTCAGGCACTATTATGGCCAATTTATTGATTTTCCGCATTTCGCAGTATCCGGCAGACTAGAAGAATGAACCGTGTAAAGCGGTGGTATAAAGAAAGGGAGTGAATTGATGAAAATGTCTTCTCTGATCATCAGGATTTACGGTATTGTCCAGGGTGTGGGCTTCCGGCCGTTTGTCAGCAGAATTGCCCACCGGTTCGGCATCAAGGGAAGTGTGGCCAACAAGGGATCTTACGTGGAAGTGCATGTACAGGGAACGGACAAAGCACTTCATGCGTTTTTGAAAGTGCTTAAAAACGAACCTCCTGAGAGATCGACGATTTTAAAGATAGATTTAAACAAGACTGACGAAAAGACTGCGGAGAGCTTTGAAATTATTGAAAGCGAAAAAGAGGTTGGAGATATTTTTGTTTCACCGGACATTGCCACATGCGACAAGTGTAAACAGGAGCTTTTTGACAGAAACAATCGGCGTTATCTGCACCCTTTTATCAATTGTACTGCCTGCGGCCCGAGGCTGACTATTCTCGATTCCATGCCCTATGATCGTGTCCGCACAAGCATGGGAGAATTCCCGATGTGCCCTGCCTGCAAATATGAATACACCCATGCCGAAACCAGAAGGTACGATGCACAGCCAGTTTGCTGCAACGACTGCGGTCCTCAGGTGTATCTGCTTGAACGTTCGGAGCGTGGTGCGGATGCGATTACCTATACAAGACGTGCCATAATGGATGGAAAAATTGCGGCGGTCAAGGGAATTGGTGGTTTTCACCTCTGCTGTGACGCATCGAATGAAAGAGCCGTCAACCGTCTGCGTGCACTAAAAAGTAGACCTATAAAGCCGTTTGCGGTTATGCTGCATGATCTGAACACAGTAAAACGCGAGTGTATGATTCTCCCTGGGCAGGAGAAAATATTGAACGGTCCCCAAAAGCCCATCATCCTTCTGAGAAAGAAGCCAGTCAGCCGTCTTTGCGATCAGATTGCGCCAGATAACCCGATGGTTGGAGTTATGCTGCCCTATGCGCCAATACAGATGCTGCTCTTTACTTATAATGACGATGTTCAAATGACGGACTGCCTGGTAATGACGAGCGGAAACGTATCGGGTGCGCCGATTTGCAAAAGTGATGAGGATGTCTTACACGAAATCTCAGGATTCTGCGATGTGGTTTTGTCGCACGATCGGAAAATCCGCTTGAGAGCCGACGATTCTGTCATGGATTTTTTTCAGGGAAAACCCTATATGATTCGGAGGTCACGCGGATACTCACCGCTGCCATTTATGCTCTCAAGTGATTTTCACGGACAGGTCCTTGGTATTGGCGGCGAGCTGAAAAATGCGTTTTGCATTGGGAAAAATAGACTGTTTTATCCGTCCCCCTATGTTGGAGATATGGCGGACATACGCACCGTCTGTGCCCTGCGCGAATCTGTTGAAAGAATGGAAACTCTGCTTGAAGCAAAGCCGCAGATTGTGGCGTGCGATATGCACCCGAGATACAACACAACGGCTATTGCGGGAGAACTTGGCCTACCGATCATGAAGATACAGCATCATTACGCTCATATTGTTTCGTGTATGGCGGAAAACGATTATGCAGATGATGTGATCGGAGTCTCTTTTGACGGCACTGGCTATGGGGCTGACGGAACCATCTGGGGAGGCGAGTTTTTAAAATCGTCTTACGGCGGATTCGAACGGCTCGGCAGTATCCGTCCGTTTTTGCAGATTGGTGGTGATGTCTCGGCTCAGGAGGGATGGCGTATTGCCGTTTCGATGCTTTACGCTCTATATCAAGATAAGGCAGCTGATGTTATCTCCGCGCTGGGCCTATGCAGCCCAAAGGTAATGCGTGTGCAGATGATGATGGCGGATAAGAAGCTCAACAGTGTCCTTTCCACCAGTGCTGGACGGCTTTTCGACGCGGTCAGCGCCATTCTCGGCATAAGGGGAATTTCAACATTTGAGGGTGAGGCATCAATGGCGCTCCAGTTTGCCGCCGAGACTTACTGTGAACAGTATCCGGATACCTCGGAAAAAGTTTCCGGCGCCGTCCATCGAATGTTGATTTCCGTAAAAAACAGGTTTGTGCTTTGCACGGATGAACTGGTGAAATATCTGACGGATTTGGTGCTTTCGGGTGAAGACACACAAGAGCTCGCCTATACGTTCCATGTTGCCTTGGCGGAAATGATTACGGCAGGTTGTGAAAAGGCCCGGGATATAACAGGGCTTGATGTGTGTGCGCTCAGCGGCGGCGTTTTCCAGAACCGGCTCCTCACTGGAATGTGTACTTCACGGCTGCGGGAACATGGATTTACTGTGTTGCTTCACAGTCTTATCCCTCCGAACGACGGCGGGATCGCGCTCGGTCAGGCAGTTGCCGCCATGTACCATCTAAATCAATAAAACCATGTATTTAAATGAATTATATTATCAAATATTGGAGGTATGAATTATGTGTGTAGGAATATCAGCAAAGGTTGTCAACATCGATGAAGACACGGCGGTTATTGACATGTCCGGGGCCAAAAGGAAGGTATCGGTAGATCTGATGGAGGATCTCGAACCCGGTGATTATGTTATGGTTCATGCAGGAATGGCTATTGCCAAAATTACTGACAGCGATGCTGATGAAACTAGTAAAATTATGGAGACGCTTTAATGGGAAATCGTAATGCATCCGCAAAGGAAATTATTGAATCTTATAATGGCCGGCATCTTCGCATTATGGAAGTATGCGGCACGCATACCCATGAAATTTTCAGACTGGGAATCCGGAAAATCCTGCCCGAAGCCGTTGAACTGATCTCCGGCCCCGGGTGTCCGGTCTGTGTTACGCCGGTTGGATTTATCGACGAGGCCGTCATGCTCGCACTTGATCATGGTGCGGTTATCTGTACTTTTGGCGATCTAATCCGCATTCCCGGATCAAAGGTAAGTCTAGCCGGCGCCAGGCCGAAGGGTGCGGCTATTAAGATGGTATATTCTCCGCTGGATGCCGTTGAATACGCTGGGAAAAACCCGGATAAAAATGTTGTTTTTCTTGCAGTGGGATTTGAAACTACAGTGCCGGCAGCGTGTCTCGCTGTCAAAAAAGCTAAAATGGCGGGCCTCAAAAATTTCACTATCCTCGGTGCCAACAAGACGATGCCAAATGCTTACAAAGTACTGAAGAACAGTGCTGACGCATTCCTCTATCCGGGACACGTCAACGCTATTGCCGGAACGTATGTCTGTGAACAACTTGTTAAAAAGGGAATCTCCGGTGTCGTGACGGGTTTTACTGCGGACGAGCTTCTTACCGCACTTGCTGTTGTGATCAAGTTGAGTCAGAAAGGAAAGCCATTTTTCCGGAACTGTTATCCGCGGGTGGTGAAGCCCGAAGGCAATGTACTTGCGCAAAAGCTTATAAAAGAAGTCATGGAGCCCTGCGATGCCGAATGGCGTGGGCTTGGAATGATAGAAGGTTCCGGTCTTAAACTTCGAGATGTGTATGGTGGTTTTGATGCAAGGCTTCGGTTCAGTCTACCGAAGATCACTGGCAGGAGCAGCCCCGCATGCCGCTGCGGCGATGTACTTCAGGGAAAATGCAGGCCATCAGACTGCAAAGCGTTTGGGACTGGCTGCACACCGCAGCATCCAGTGGGTGCTTGCATGGTGTCCAACGAGGGTGCATGCTCAGCCTATTATCAGTATGGAGGAGATTTAAATGTATAAAACGGTTATGCTAGCTCACGGTGCAGGCGGAAAGCAGACGTCAGAGCTGATTGATCAGATATTTAAGGTTCATTTTTCTAATCCGGATTTAACTGCAGATGACGCGGCGGTCCTGCCAATAGAATCAGGGAAGATTGCATTTACTACGGACGGTTTTATCGTTTCACCCTATGAGTTTCCAGGTGGGAACATCGGAAAACTCAGTATATGCGGAACAGTCAACGATTTGTCCTGCATGGGCGCAAAACCGCTTTACCTATCCTGTGCCTTTGTAATTGAA
This sequence comes from Clostridium sp. MT-14, assembly GCF_042436595.1. Lineage (NCBI taxonomy): Bacteria > Bacillati > Bacillota > Clostridia > Eubacteriales > Clostridiaceae > Clostridium > Clostridium sp. MT-14. The sequence continues at coordinate 82,795 of NZ_JBHMIY010000002.1, read as the reverse complement.
GAGGGATTTCCGATGGAAAAACTGGAGCAAATTGCGGAGGCGATGGAAAAGACGGCGAAGGAAGCCGGCGTGAAGATTGTGGCCGGCGATACCAAGGTGACGGGAAAAGGTCAGGTGGACAATATTTTTATTACCACTACCGGAATTGGTCGGATATTGGCGGGTGCGAATCCTTCAGGAAAGCTGGCCCGGCAGGGTGACGCCGTTATCGTAACCGGTGATATAGGGCGGCACGGTTGTGCAATTCTGCTTGCCAGGGATGAGTTCGGCATTGATGCAAACATCACAAGTGATTGCGCTCCTCTGTGGGATACGGTTAAACAAATGTTCAATACCACTAAGAATATTCATGTTATCCGTGACGCCACACGAGGTGGTGTCGGTACAGTGCTGTATGAGATCGCAGGACAGAGTGGTGTTGGAATACGCCTGGATGCTGAAAAGATCCCGGTTGCCGGAGAGGTGTCCGGTATCTGCGGCATGCTTGGGCTGGAACCTCTGTATCTGGCCTGCGAGGGCAGGCTTGTAGTATTTGTACCAAAGGAAGAGGCTCTGTCGGTCATTGAGACACTTCACGGTTGCCCTTATTCGAAGAATGCCGCAATTATCGGTGAGGTTACCTCTGATATGCCCGGCAAGGTAATTATGAAAACAGCCATTGGTTCACAGACGCTTCTGCCTCAGCCAGGTGGAGAACTACTGCCTCGCATTTGTTGACATAATATTAAATGAATATTTTCTTGCAAGGCTTATCAGCAATCGAGTAGGAAGCTGCCCATTCGTTGAGCAGCCGCCTCTCACACAATCCGTGCGTACTGTTTAGTACAGGGTTGTTCAATTCCATCCACGGATGTAAACCTTCATGTTCTCCGTAACTTTATGCACTTCCTGCGCTGATCACCTTGTTTTTCTGGGCATTCATCTCGAGCTTCAGCTCTAAGCCGGTACGAAGAGTAGAAATATCAAAAGATAACGTGAAGAAAAGATAGTTTTAGGAATATCAATAAGTATGTTATGAAAATATAATTTTAAGTAATATGAAAGAAAATGGTTTATATATGAGATACTGAGAGTCATAGAAGAAAAAATATTGACTTGATTTAAATCAACTATTATGCTAAATTAAATTTATAAGTTGCAACTTATAGGTTACAAGAGATTTTATATATTTGAGTTTTCTAGGGTTCCGCAGTTTGCAGCTGGCTGGTCCGAGAGAGAACGCACATTTAGTTGTGTACACGGAAGGATAAAAGCCCGGGAGATATTTTTATAATATTTCCTTAGGGTTTTTTATTTTCTTTTTAATAAGCCATAAAATATTATCTATATAATTTAAAAATAGTAAAAATAAGTATAGTTTTACTCAAATCTTAATATTAACAATAAAGAAGTATCAATAAATTAATTTGAGGGGGATAAGGTAATGGGTGATTTTAGCTATAAAGATATTTATGTTGAAGATGGAAAAAGAGTACTGGAAATTAACATACTTCCAGAAAAGTACTGCAACTTTGACTGCATATTTTGTCCTATTGGAAGATCGAAAAATAAGGTAGATACCCAAAAGTCATTTAATAAAATAGAAAGTTCATTGATTGAACTAGAAAGCATAATAGAAAATACAAAACCAGAATTAATTTTTATTAACTCAAAAGGAGAAGCCTTAGTAAATGACAAAATCGATGATATTATTAACTTTATTAAAGGCAAAGGTCTATCTGTAAGGCTGTTTTCTAATGGATATTTATTAGGTAGAGATGAATATATGAAAATTGCCAATAAATGTGATGAAGTTGTTGGAGAACTAAAAATAATAACAGAAGAGGGCTTCCAAAAAATCCAAAGACCTATTGAAGGGTATACATTAGCAAAATATATTTCAAATATGATTGCTTTTAATAAACAATACAAAGGAAAGTTTATATTTGAAATTACTATCATTAAGGGTTATAACGATGATGAAGAATCAATTCAGAGGATAAAAAATATTATCAATAAAATATCTCCTCACAAGATAATTATTGCCAGAATGGAAGATGAAAGATTCAGAAAAAAACTTGGTATAACTGATGAAAGATTTGAAAAAATTTCAAATGCATTACTAAATATTTAGTAATGCTAATACGTTGATTGATGTAGTTTAATTCTTAGAATAATTATTTTAACATTGTTGAAATAGAAACAAAAATTTAATATAATATTGTTAATACATCAACAGATAGGAGGACAGGCCATGGACAAAGAAGAACAGGCCATGATGGGTTTATGGAATATATTTAAAAAAAGAATGTGGCTTGATAGCTTTAAGATGAAAGACAGGCTTAAGGGTTATAATCCTTCTGAAATACATTGTATTGCTTATATCGGAAAAGATGAAGATTCCAATGTGACAAAGCTGGCGGAGTCCTTTGACATGACCAGAGGTGCTATAAGCAAACTAACTAAGAAGCTCGTAAAAAAAGGGCTTATAGAAAGCTATCAGAAGCCGAATAACAATAAAGAAGTCTATTTTAAACCCACCGAGCAAGGAAAAGCAATTTATAATATCCATGAGGAAATGCACAAAGAGTTTAAGGATAGAGATCAACCTTTTTTTGAACAAGTAACCGAGAAACAGCTTGATGTTATACTCGACTTTGCGGAAAAGTATAATATACATTTGGATACGGAAATAAAGAAACTAGGTGTAGATATAAAATTTGATAAACTATAGTTATACAGAGTCCCATTGAAATACATTAAGAAATACGAAATCACTGGCATCCCACCCTCATTGAGGATGGGATGCATTTTTGTGCGCCTTTAAATCCGTGAGCCTTATTGTTTCCTTTTTAATATTAATGTTGACAAGGAAACAATAAAATGATAAAATGATTACGTTGACAAGGAAACAAAAATGCCATTATGAGAGGAGATCGTACAATGAACAAATCTGCAGAACAAAGGAGAAACAAATCTTATATGCAAAGAGGAAAAAGAATGAATATCATCGGAATTATCGCAAGTCAGCGTGAAGAAGGCAATACTACATTTATTGTAAACAAAATACTCGAAGGTGCGAAGAAACAGGGCGCCGAAACGAGTACCTTCAGTTTTAGCAATCTTAATATCAAACCATGCCGTGGTTGTTGGGCCTGCCACAAGGGCGATCAGGGTTGTGTTATCAAGGACGACATGCAGAAAATTTATGACGCACTTGAGCATGCCGATGCCATTGTTTTAGGCTTACCGATTTACATGGGGCAGATGAGTGCCCAAGGTAAGATATTCACCGACAGGCTGTTTGCACGATTTTCTCCGCGATTCTCCCCGTTTTTCAAAGAAAATGCTGTGAAACAAAAATTGATTCTTTCGTTTAATCAAGGGAATCCTGATGCCGACCTGTTCAAATCGTATATTGATTACACGAAACACATGTTTGAGGTACTGGAATTTGATGTGAAAGAAGTACCTGTTATTACTGGTTTGCGGAATGGGCCGGCGTGTGAAAGAGAAGATCTGCATACGGGCCTAAAGGATTTCGGTTCAGCGTTGGTTTTGGAAGGGTGCCAGAAATAATATAGGGGGAACACGATAATGCAGGAAGAAAATAAGAACGGCAAGCACCGCATATTTGCCTTAGTCATGCTTTTGTTCGGCACGTTTATGGACATATTGGATACCATTAATTGTACTGAACCTTTTCCAGTTTAAGAGCTTTATCGGAGGGATATCGGTATTCATCTTATTCAATGTTGCCATGGGTGGCTATTTTCTCGCAGCCAACACAGTTTTTGTTGTCCAGCCGTTTGGTGTAGCGAATGTTTGTAATTAAACCCTCAAATCCCGTTTTTGATAAGACATGTAAGTTATAAAAGTAAGTAAACCTAAAATTAAGATTGACAGAAGCAGATATGTTGAGCTAAACCCACCACGTCCAAGAATAAGTTCCGCTTCATAATACTTGATAGGAGTGAACCATCTTAAGAAATCAAAGTCCCTGCTCATATCTGCAATTTTAGCAATCATGAGGAAAACAAGCACTACAACAATTGCAACAGGAGTAGAAATTTTTAGATTTTTCCCATAAGCTGCAATGGCAGACCCCATGAGTAAAAAGATCAGCTGAATAATAAACATCCCAGCCATGAGTTTTACAATTTCAGCAGCCAAACTGTCGCCATGATTAAAATAGCCTACCATAATAATGGAAAAAACAAGAGTAACCACATTAAACAAAAGAATATTGAGCAACCCGACCAGTTCGTTCAATGATTGATTCGAACTGTATTCCGCTCCGAACTTCCACATGCTGGCTGCGATTATATAGAAAATGCAAATACACCAAATCAAAAGAGATTTCCGGTGCGCTTTCAGCTCTCTTAAAAGTAAGTTCATCTATAAGACCTCCTAAACTAAATTTGGTTCATCATGCAGCATGGATATCCTTTTTTCGATAAAACGTATGGGATAGAAATATATTGATCACAATAAGAATTAATGTCATCACTACGAATGGCATCTCATATGCCGTATGCTGTATCAGATAATCGGTGCTGAAATATTTGATGGGGACAAGATAACGCACCGAATATCCGCCCATGATCGGTTTAAAAATATCATAAGTGATTTCACTTGCCAGTGAGGTGGCTGCCGAAACCGCAATTCCGGACTTCATTTGTGTGAAAACAGTCGCGACCAGCGCTCCAAACGTCATGAAAATCAGTTGCACAAAAAACAAGGAGAAGATTATGAGCAGCAGTTTGGTTATGTTAACAGGGGCGGAAGACATCATAAAGGACATAATCATTGAAATTATGGTGCAAATCAAATTGGCGTTAAGAAAAAAATAATGCTTACTGGAGATTTAGAAGCTGTTGGCAATAAAATTGGAAGGCAATTGGGCCTGGATGAAGTTTATTCAGAGTTGTTACCAGCTGATAAAGTAGATAAGATTGAATCTTTAGAGATGAAAAAATCTCCTAAAGGAAAGATTGTATTTGTTGGAGATGGAATAAATGATGCACCAGTACTTGCAAGAGCAGATATAGGTATTGCAATGGGTGGGCTTGGATCAGATGCTGCCATTGAAGCTGCAGATATTGTGATCATGACTGATGAGCCATCTAAGGTAGCATCTGCAATAAGAATTGCAAGAAGAACTCAGGGTATAGTATATCAAAATGTAGTATTTGCATTAGGGATCAAAGCAATATTTCTCGTATTAGGTGCATTGGGAATAGCTTCAATGTGGGAAGCTGTATTTGGAGATATGGGAGTTGCGTTGATTGCAATCTTTAACTCAATAAGAGCAATAAATACAAAAAACTTATAGAAGATTTTATCGAAGGCTTTCGTCGAGAGCAGCTCAAACATAGTACCAGAAAAGGTGTCTAAGGTTTGTTTTGCTCCTTTCGTTACTTTTTTCGTAATATCATATTTCATAAATATACCTTTTTGCAGATTTCATGATTTTGTCTAAATTTGGGCAAAAGCGTATTTTTGATTCTTGATAATATTTGTATCTTAGTCTACAATGAAGTACAAAAGCTTGCAATTGTCTATTATTTTTCAATTGAAAATTATTCACAAGTTTATATGCAGCCTGACCTTGCGGGAGAAATCCTGAAGGTACGAGAAAACGGATCGAAGACTTTCATGTACCATACAGGATGCTATTGGTTACGCGACCGAGGAGTTGTGAAGAGCTTCAAACTAGAAAATTTTACAATGTAAATGTAGCGGCACAAACCGGAAAAGTAAAATTATAAAAACAGAAAGGAGTCACCACGATGTCTATTGCAGTTATAACTGGTTCGTCCTCTGGACTTGGCAGGGAATATGTCGACGTAGTAGTCAACGAATTTCCCGAAGTAGATGAAATATGGATGGTTGCTCGCAGATTGGAACGTCTTAATGAAATTGCAAAGCAGTACCCACAGAAAAAATGCAAAGCCATTGGACTTGACCTCTCAAAGGATGAAAGTTACAAAACACTCGGTAGAATTCTGGAGGAAAACAAACCCGACATCAAACTGCTCATCAGCAATTCCGGTGTTGTCACACGCGGCAATTTTGATGAAGCAGATCTAAAAAGCCAAATAGCTATGTGTGATCTAAATGTTAAAGGCTCTACAGCAGTAACCCATCTTTGCCTGCCCTATATGAAAAAGGGCAGCATCATTCTGGAAACTTGTTCAACTTCAGCATTTGCACCAAATCCGCATTTAAATGTCTATAGTGCAACAAAAGCTTATTTAATGAACTTTTGCACAGGTTTACGACAGGAATTGAAGCCGCGCGGTATCAATGTTTGTGCAGTTCACCCAGGCTGGATGAACACTGAAATGAATGTTGGCGCAAGAAACACAAGTCATACTGGTGTCTCTAATTTTTTACCGGAAGTGAATGTTAAAAAACTTGCGTCGAAATCACTGGCAGCAGCAAAGAAGGGAAAGGCTTCCTATACGCAAGGTGCTTTTTATAAATTTTACCACTTACTGGCCAAAGTTCTGCCTCATACCCTAATCGTGAAATTTTCAGCAATGTAATTATCATTGAATAGCTGCAGATATGGTTTCCCTGATTGAATAATTTCATCATTTTGGTGCTATATTAAGGAAATAAGGAGGGTAAAAATATGATCTTTTATTTTTCAGCAACGGGAAACTGCAAATATGTCGCTTTGAAAATTGCGGCAGAAACGAAGGAGGAACCCGTTGCAATCACTGATTGTGTAAAAAAACAGGAATTCATATTTGAGGTAAAGGATAAAGAAAGAATCGGTTTTATAACACCCACCTATTTCTGGGGCTTGCCTTCCATTGTATGTGAGTTCCTTAAAAAACTGGAATTGCGTATGCTGAATTTGCACCATCCCTACATCTATCATGTTGCAACATTCGGAACCACAACCGGACAGACCGGTCATATGGTTGATGGGTTTCTGAGAAAAAAAGGATTGTCCTTAGACGGAAAATTTAGTGTGCAGATGCCTGATACGTGGACTCCTATCTTTGATCTTACTGATAGAGAGAAAATAGAGAAAATCAATTATGAAGCCGAGAAGCAGATTGCGGATGCGACCCAAAAGATCAAACAGAATGTTATTGGAGATTTCAGCCGTCGAAAGATGCCTATGGTCGCAGTTAAATTATTTTACCCGCAATATGAGAAGCAGCGTCAGACAAAATATTTTTCAGTTGAGCATAGCTGTATCGGGTGTGGGCTATGTGCGAAAAAATGCCCGGTTACGGCTATTGAAATGAAGGAGGGAAGGCCGGTATGGGTCAAGGAAAAGTGTACCCTTTGTCTTGGGTGCTTACACCGCTGCCCAAAGTTTGCGATCCAATATGGAAACAAAACTAAAAATCACGGTCAGTATGTTAATCCAAATGTAAAGATGTAAGGTGGGATTAATACTGGCATTTTCAAAATATACTATGATATCAATAGATTTTGTTTGCTTTGAGATAGTCTGGTACAATTAGGCCAAAACTTAATTAAGTTGAATATTGCATGGTTCTAAACAGAAAAGTATAATAAATATATGTATATAAGTAAATAACAGATCAATAAATAATTCACTAGCATAAAATGGTAAAATGATGAAACATTTTTTAAAATATGTGTAATAGTTATTGATGCTGGCTTGGTCTGCTATCTAGTGAGAAGAGAATATGTCCATAATATTTAGCGAAAGACAGGTGATATTTATGAAGATACTATTGGCTTATCCGAAGTCGCCGGAAACATTCTGGGGTTTCAATCATGCACTTAAATTTATATCCAAAAAAGCAGCGTTTCCCCCCCTGGGACTGATAACTGTTGCTGCAATGCTTCCTGCTGCCTGGGATAAGAAACTAATTGATATGAATGTCAAAACGATCAAGGACGATGATATTAAATGGGCGGATTTTGTTTTTATAAGTGCAATGGTTATACAAAAGCAATCCGCAAGGGAGTTAATAAGCAGATGCAAAAAACTCGGAGTTAAAACTGTAGCAGGTGGACCTCTTTTTACCAGCGAATATCAGGATTTTGATGATGTTGATCATTTAGTATTAGGTGAAGGAGAATTGACTATTCCAGAATTTCTTCGTGATCTGGATAACAATTGCCCGAAGCATATATATACAACTAATGAATGGGCTGATCTGACACAAACTCCAGCTCCGCTGTGGAATCTTATTGATATGAGTAATTATTCAACTCTAAACATCCAATACTCACGAGGATGTCCGTTTAATTGTGAATTCTGTAATATCACAACACTTTTCGGACGAATTCCAAGAACTAAACCGGTTAGACATCTTATCAGTGAGCTTGATGCCATATATGAAATGGGATGGAAAGGTTCAATTTTCTTTGTTGATGATAATTTCATAGGCAATCGCAAAAAGCTTAAGGAGGAAGTTTTACCAGCTCTTATAGAATGGCTGGAGCAAAGGGATTATCCATTCAGTTTTTTTACGGAAGTCTCTATAAATCTGTCTGATGACGACGAACTTATGAACTTAATGGTTAGAGCTGGATTTAAAACAGTTTTCATAGGAATAGAAACAGTAAGTGAAGAAAGCCTGACTGAATGCAACAAACTTCAGAATAAAAACCGCAATCTGGAGGAATGCGTGAAAAAAATACAGCGTAACGGTCTTCAGGTACAGGGAGGATTTATTATAGGCTTTGATAGCGACAACAAGACTATATTTAAAAAAATGATCAAGTTTATTCAGGACACAGGTATTGTAACAGCTATGGTAGGTTTATTGAATGCACCAAGAGGAACATTACTTTACAAAAGGCTGAAAAAAGAAGGAAGAATTGAAGAAGGATTTTCTGGCAACAACACAAGCTTATCAATTAATTTTAAGCCCACAATGAATCTCAAAGAATTAATTAGTGGTTACAAGTATGTTGTCAGTACGCTATACTCACCAAAACATTATTACGAACGTGTTACTAATTTTCTAAATGAATTTCGTCCAAGTAACTTTGGCAAGCGGCACATTGGCTTAAGCGAGATAGAGGCATTTCTTAAAGCAAATGTTTACCTTGGTTTATTTGGAAAAGAAAGGAAATATTACTGGAAGCTGTTTTTTGGATGCATGTTCAAGCGGCCCAAAGTATTCGACTTGGCAATTACCTTTGCTATTTATGGATATCATTTTAGGAAGATATTTGAAGAGTATACATAATTTAAAATTATAAAAACAGCATTTAATTTATATGTGGAAAAGTATTTGAATCTCTTGATGCGTTAAAATAGCAACTTGTAGATTATGTTAATTGGCTCGATAATCGCAGAATTCATTCATTTTGTATATATTGTTTCATAATTTTGCGGATTAATCTAATTTGTCTAAATATAGACAAAATCTTTTATTTGATTCTTGATAAAATTTGTGTCTACTTCTATTATTAAAAGGAGTAGGCTATTGTCTATAAATTTGCAAACGCATGAAAAACAATTACTTTTTTATTGATGAAAGTAGGAAATTGGAAATAAAGAATGAGACATGAGGATATTACAATGGAAAATAAATCACAAGATAATAATATTATGAAGAAAATTTCAACATTTATTGTCGATAAACGGCAGGGCTTTTTTCTGTTGTTTATTGTTGCCATAATCTACTGCATTATTTCAATTCCCAAAGTCTCAATCAACAATGATATCACTACCTACTTACCGGCTAATTCGGAAACACGTCTTGGCCTGAACGTAATGCACAAAGAATTTACTACATTTGGTACAGCCAGCGTAATGGTAGCCAATATCAGTTATGACCAGGCGGAAGAAATCAGCAAAAAGATAAAGGAAATCAAAGGGGTTTCTTCTGTTGATTTCGATAACAGCAGCAAGCATTTCAAATCGGCATCTGCCCTGTTTGATATTACATTTGATGGACAGGAAAAGGATAAAGTAAGCATTGATGCCATGTCCGAGATTAGGAGAATGCTTTCAGGATATGATTTTTACGTATCGAGTACTGTGGGTGTAGATAATGCGAAAATCCTGGCAAAGGAAATGACCTCTATACTTGTGATTGCGGTTATAATCATTTTGGGGGTTTTGCTGTTTACCTCCAAGACATATATGGAAATTCCTGTTCTATTAATTGTATTTGCTGTTGCAGCTGTTCTGAATATGGGAACCAATTATTTATTAGGCACAATATCTTTCATTACAAATGCTATAGCAATTGTGCTGCAATTGGCCCTTGCTATTGACTATGCCGTTGTTCTGTGCCACCGTTATACAGAAGAAAGAGAGACGAAAGAACCAAGGGAAGCCACCATTGCAGCGCTGAGCAAGGGTGCTATAGAAATTGGATCCAGCAGTCTCACGGCTATTGTAAGTTTAGCTGCTCTCATGTTTATGCAGTTCCGGCTCGGTTATGATATGGGAATTGTCATGATCAAGGCCATTGCATGCAGTCTTGTGAGCGTTCTTCTCTTAATGCCTGGTTTACTCATGCTTTTTCATAAAGGAATTGACAAAACCGGCCATCGGAACTTTGTGCCTGCAATAGATTTTATCGGAAAGCTGGCTAACAAGACGAGGTACGTTGTGCCTTTGTTGTTCATACCTCTTCTGATTACAACTTTTTATCTAAGCCGTCAGACTGAATTTGCCTTTGGTCAGAAGGACATCCCCACAATTAGACAAAACGAAACACAGATTGCTGATCAGAAAATAAAAGAGACTTTCGGGCAGCCGAATATCCTGGCAGTGGTTGTTCCTTCCGGAAATTATGAAAAAGAGGGAGAGCTGCTGAAGGCTCTGGGCAAAATAAAACATGTTACAGCAGTTACGGGTCTTGGGAATATAAAAGTAGGCGATTATGTGCTGACGGATAAGATGACTCCGAGAATGTTTGCTGAACTTACAAATATGGACATTAATGATACAAGGCTGCTTTATGCAGCTTATAGCCTCGAGCATGAAGAATACGGGTATCTGGTAAACGAGTTTAACAATCGGAGTGTAACACTTTATGAAATGTTCATGTATGCATATCAAAAGGTTCAGGAAGGCTATGTGACACTGCCTTCCGATACAAGAGAAAATTTAGACGAAATCCATAAGCAGCTTGTAATGGCGACAAAGCAACTGCAGGGGAAAAATTATTCTCGAATGGTTATTAAGCTGGATCTGCCGGAAGACAGTAAGGAAACCTTTGAGTATCTGCCGACTGTACGGAAGGTGGTATCGGAATTTTACAAGGAAAATACTTTTCTCGTAGGAGAGTCAATTAATAATCATGATCTGGCAACCTCATTTGAAGTTGACGATATAGTTATATCTGTATTGACTCTACTGTTTGTTGTGTTTGTCTTGCTGTTTACATTCAAATCCGCAGGATTACCCATACTTTTGGTTACTACGATTCAGGGAAGCATTTGGATTAATTTTGCGATCCAGGCATTATCCCATAACCGTGTTCATTTTATAAGCTATTTGATTGTTTCAGCGATTCAAATGGGGGCCACCATCAACTATGCTATTTTTATAACAAACAGATATCTTGTGGCAAAGAAGCGTATGTCGATTTCAGAAGCAATCAACGAGGCAGTCAATGGGGCTTTTCCGACGATTATGACGTCGGGTTCCATCCTCTCATCAACTGGAATTCTGATAGGCCTCCTCAGCTCGGATCCTGTTATCTCTGCCATAGGCAGCTGTCTTGGGAGGGGAACAATCATCTCCATTTTTCTTGTTTTATTTGTTCTGCCTCAGATACTGCTCCTCGGTGATATTATTATCGAAAAAACAAGATTCACACTGCAGGTGGATACTTATCAAAAAGTTCAAAGTGGCAATGTGCGTCTGAACGGGCATATTAGAGGCTATGTTTCAGGAACGATAAATGCCAACATCAAGGGAGACTTGAAAGGAAAAATTGATGCGGTGATTGACAGCCAAAATACATCAATAGAGCATATTGATGAAACCGAAAGCACAGCACAGGAGGAGAAAAAGCAGGATGAAACTTAAAAAGAGAATTGCAGCTTTACTGATAATTATTGCAATATTTATTAATATTGCCGGTATTCCTGCAATGGCAGCACAGGATGAAAAAGTTATCTATATAAATTCCGTAGAGGATCTTGTCAAACTCGGCAATGACTGTTCTTTGGATACATATTCGCAGGGGAAAACAGTATACCTGAAGCGTAACCTGGATATTTCCAACAGTAAATTTGCCGCCATTCCTACATTTGGAGGGACTTTCAATGGTGGCGGGCATACAATCAGCGGATTGAAGATTACAAAAGCAGGCTCTGTACAGGGCGTATTTCGATATATACAGAGCAGCGGCAAAGTTATTAATTTAAATGTATCGGGAATCATCCAGCCATCTGGAAGCAAGCAGGAATTGGGAGGAATTGCCGGGATCAATTACGGAGAAATACTGAAATGTTCTTTTTCAGGATCTATTGTGGGGAGCAAGTCTGTTGGAGGTATTGCGGGAGTGAATGAAACAATAGGAACAATCAAAGGCTGCAGCTCCTCAGCTACTGTTACATCGGATCGCTGGGCAGGCGGCATTACAGGTAAGAATTTAGGCTCCGTTTTTTATTCAACCAATAAAGGCAAAGTTAATGCAGTCTATACGCAAAAGCGTACTCCCAACACGACTGTCGATTCTAAGAACAGTAATTCTGATATTCTTCCAAAGTTTGGTGTGGGAACTGATGCTTCCAGAAATCAAACATCGGAAACTGGTACAGGTGATTTGCTGAATGAGCCGGGAAGTTATATGGATGCCGGCGGAATTGCTGGGCATTCTTCTGGAATAATACAGTATTGCAAAAACTCCGGGGAAATAGGTTATCCCCATGTGGGCTATAATGTAGGTGGTATTGCAGGCAGACAAAATGGTTATCTTACAAACAGCAGCAACCAGGGAGAAATCCAGGGCCGTAAAAATATAGGCGGTATTGTGGGGCAGATGGAGCCGAACCTTTCTCTTCAATATTCAGAGGATACCTTTCAAAAAGTAGGAAGCCACCTGCAGAAAATGTCAAGATTGTTTGACAACCTGCTGGACGATGTACACGGCAGCTCAAATTCCATATCGAATCAGATTACTGATACTATGAAAGCCATTGACAGTGCTTTAGCGACAACAAACACTCTTGCCCATCAGACAACCGACTTGATTTCGGAAGGTAGTGAGTCCATTAATAACTCAAGCGAGAGAATAACAAATTCCCTGGCAAAATCAGAGCAGGTTTTCGAACAGCTTGAAAATGCAGCGGACAACATGTCGGCTGCTGCGAAAAATGCTGCAGATGGATTTGAAAGCTTGCGGGGAAGCAGTTCCAAGGCAGCTGAGGCCATGGAGGATTTATCGGATGCTTTCGATAAATTTGGAGATGGTGCAGATAAGCTTCAGGATGCTTCGGATAAAGTTGTTGAAGCTTTTGATAAACTGATAGTAGCACCAAACGAGGACGAAAGAAAAGCTGCCCTGGAAGATCTGCAAAATGCTCTGGCTAGTGCTCAGTCTGCTTCTCAAGAGATGAATTCCGCCCTTCAGAATGCGGTGACTGCGCTACAAAAAATACGCGAAGAAGATCCTGAAGCTTATGATGAACTCAATCAGGCGCTTGCCGATTTGTCTTCCGGTACTGCGAAGCTCATTACAGCTTTTTCACAGATCAGTGCCGATTTGTCCGTTGTTATTAGCAATTCTTTACCATCAATCGATCTTGATGGTTTTGCAAGTGGGATGGCTTCTGCATTGGAGTCTTTTAATGAGGCGGTTGATAATGTGACCGAAGGTTTCGAGAAAATTAGTGGTGCTTTTAATGAAATGTATAAGGCAAGTAATGATCTTGGTGAAGGTCTTGGATCTTTTAAGGACGCATCAAACAACCTGTCTTCGGCACTTGCCAATTTAAGTGATGCCTCTGCAAAAATGGAGCAAATTATTTCAGAATTGACAGAAGAGCCGATTATTCAGCTTCCAGTTCCTGATGAATCCTATTCTGATCATCTGGATCAGCTTTATGACTCCCTTTCTGAAATAACCTCCGGCATTGAAACAATAAACAACCTTGCGGCAGATGCAGGCACTGCGGTAACAAATGATCTAAAAGCGATTACTGCGGAGATGAATAATATTGGTGAAGAATTAGCCAGCTCCAATGAACAAAAGGAGGATGCCAATCTTTTTCAGGACATTTCGGATAAAGAACTGGCCGATGCTAAGGAAGGAAAGGTTGCTTTCTCTGAAAACACCGGTGTTGTGAGCGGAGATGTTTCTGCAGGTGGGATAGCGGGTTCCATGTCAATATTTTATGAATTTGACCGAGAGAATGATGTTCTCAATCCTCAAACTACTGGAACAAAATCACTGAATTTCGCATACAAAACAAGAGCTGTCATTTATCAATCCTATAACAGAGGAGAGATTACTGCAAAAAAGAACTGCGCCGGCGGAATTGCAGGAGAAGCAGATTTAGGAACTGTATATGGCTGCCAGAATTATGGCAATATCAAAAGCACTGATGGAAATTATGCAGGAGGCATTGCTGGCAGTTCCTTGTCCACAGTTCGCCTTAGCTATGCTCTCTCGGAGATTTCCGGAAAAAGCTATGTTGGAGGAATTGCAGGTTCGGGAGAAAATATTGAAAACTGTTATGCTTTTGTTCGAATAAACAGTGACGGAGAATACCTGGGATCTATTGCGGGAGCTGGTGACGGAAACATTACTAATAACTATTTTGTTGGAAATCAGTGGAATGGGATTGACGGAATAAGCTATAGTGGAAAAGCAGTTCCTCAGGAATACAGTAATTTTATCATGGCAGAAGACATGCCGACTGAATTTAAAAATCTAAGACTCCGCTTTCTGGTGGACGGCAAGGAAATAGCCGTAATTCCATTCCATTATGGCGAAGCCATTTCCACCAAGATATTGCCTGAGATCAAACCAAAATCCGGGTATTCTGCGAAATGGCCTGATTATGATTACAGCAATTTGACTTTTAATGAGACATTTGAAGCAGAGTATGACCCTCTGGTTACTGCCATTGCCAGTAAGCAGACTCGAGGGAAACCTGCACGCCCAATTCTTATAGCGGAATCCTCTTTCGAGAAGGGCGCGGTTATTAACCTGTCAAAAGCAGAGACGAAAAGCAAAATGATTTCAGTAAATGATCAGAGTATCCTGGAGTCCTGGAAGGTGACGGTCAACGGCCTGCATGACGTAAGTGCAAGAGAAATCAAATTTCGATACCTTGTACCCGAAACAAGTGGTAAAATTCATATTTGGGTCAAAAAGGGTTCTAGTTGGGAAGAAGAAGCTTATAAAGCGGATGGCAGCTATCTCATTTTTACGATGGAACCACAGAGTGTGTTTACTGTTACGATGCAGCCAAATATTTTTCTGAAATATCTGGCTGTCTGGATAGCTTTAGCGAGTCTGCTTATCCTTATTGCTATATTTTTCCTGATGTATCGCAGAGGAAAATTGCTTCCAGTGCAGACTTATTTTAAAAAATTATTTAAAAAAATAAGGTCATAGCATTGCTATTTATTCTTACTCACTCAGACTATGAAAAATTATATAATGGCAAAAAGCTTATTAATGTGGGGATACAAGTTTTAATCCTAATATACCCACTATTATAAAGCCAATACAAATTATCCTAATTATATTAATAGGCTCTCTAAATAATATTATTCCGAAGATTACAGTACCAATAGTTCCAATTCCTGTCCAGATTGCATATGCTGTACCCAAGGGAAGAGTCTTTAGTGTTAATGATAAAAAATAGAAACTTCCTATCATTCCTATTATTGTAAATATACTTGGTATAAGTTTTGTAAATCCCTGTGAATATTTTAATGCTATCGCCCACCAAACTTCTAATAAACCTGCAATGAATAATATTAACCATTTCATGATTTTCACTCCCTATAAATGTAAAAAATAAAAAAGCTCCGGTTGATATTATGAAATATCTCCCGGGCTTTTATCCCTCCGTGAACACAATAAGTTGTGTGTTTCATCTTGGACCTGACCAGTCATAAATTTCAAACTGCGGAACCCTATAAAACTTAAAACTGTGTTATTATTTTACTCATATTAAAATAATAGCAAAAAATATATGGTTAATCAATAGACATTTAATTTCAAATTATTTTATAATTATAAATTAAGGCTTGATCTCAACCTACTAAAAGTGAAATATATTCATTTATAATGTGAATATAATGAACTTTACTAACCTATAAAATGGATATATATTATAAATAAAGTAGCTGCATAAAAATATTACGTACTCTACTAAAAATTAAAAAACTGGTCAGATAAATAAGTATATGTGAAATATTTTGATAAAAAAGTATTAGAAGAGGAGGTAAATAATGGATACAAAAAAACTATTGTTTAACGCAAGAGCAATACATGTAGGGAGTGAACCAGATCCAGCTACTGGCGCGCATGTTGCTCCGATTTGCCGTACTTCAACATTTGTAATGAAAAATGTTGAAAAAGCAATTGCTGCAGGTTATGGAGATGAAGAGGGAGTTTATGCATATACTAGATATGCAAATCCGACAGTAGATGCTGTACAACGTAAGATAGCAGCTTTGGAAAATGCAGAAGCGTGTTTAATGGCTGCATCAGGAATGTGTGCTATAACTACATCATTGCTTGCAAATTTAAATACTGGCGATCACTTAGTCGCTGGTAATACTGTTTACGGAGGAACTTTTGCTTTTATTAAAAACATTATCCCTCGTTTTGGAATTGAAGCAACTACAGTTTCAACAACTGGTGATAATATTGAAAACATTAAAAAAGCAATGAAACCTAATACGAAGATTGTTTATATTGAAACACCATGTAATCCAACTTTGGGAATTACAGATATCAGGAGGGCGGCGGAAATAGCACATGAGGGTGGAGCATTACTGTATGTTGACAGCACATTTGCAACACCATATCTGCAAAATCCACTTTCATTGGGTGCAGACATTGTGCTGCATTCAACAACTAAATACTTGAATGGACATGGAGATATTTTGGGCGGAGCAATTGTAGGAAATAAAAAATTAATTCATAAAATAGATGCCGAGTTTATGAAGTTTATGGGTGGAATTATGTCACCTGCAGATGCAGCAGAACTTTCTAAAGGTATTAAAACTTTAGGTGCTAGAATGGATAGGCATTGTGCAAATGCCAGAAAAGTAGCCGAATTTTTAGATAACCATGATATGGTTGAAAAAGTATTATATCCTGGACTAAAATCTCATCCAGGTCATGAGATCGCGAAAAGACAAATGAAAGATTTTGGAGGAATGATGAGCTTCAATGTCCGCGGTGGATTTGAAGCAGGAAAAATGTTGATGGATAGCGTGAAAATGATAAGTTTAGCAACTTCTTTAGGTAATGTCGATTCACTGATCCAGCACTCAGCATCAATGAGTCATGCTTCTATGAGCAGAGAAGAACGTGAAGCAGTTGGGATTGCAGATGGGCAGGTTAGGCTATCGGTAGGAATTGAAGAAGCAGAAGAAATTATCAAAGACTTAGATCAAGCTTTGAATAATGTTAAAAAACGATTAAATTTATAGGTTAAAATTTATACTACACATTTTAATTATAAAATATCCTTTATACTAAACAAGATAGTATCGTTTCAAATGATGTTATCTTGTTTTATTATACTTTTAATATATGAAACAATATGATCAAACATTTTTAAAGTTGCGGGAGAAAGTAATTGTTTTTTATGTGTTACTAGTCCAATAGTACGAAACTCATTTGGCACTATTGGATAGATATTTACATTGCATCGCACTTTATTTAGAATTAATTCTGGAACAATACTTATACCAAGTCCACTCTCAACAATTGCAATGATGGATTGGTCATCTTCTATGAAAAATTGTGGGCGGATAGATAAATTGTATTTTTTAATAAAAGAAATGGTGTCTGAATTATAACCTTCTTGTTGCAAAATAAAGGGATGATCCCTTATATCATCAATGGTGACATATTTAAAATGAACAGGTTTAAAATTTTTCGGTGTAATACACAGAAGTCTATCCATATACAGAGGCGTTTCCGTAAGATCTTCTTTAACAGGCAGAGTAGCAAAGCCAATATCTACAACACCTGTTTTTACCCAGAGCAGAACATCTTCATAATCCCCTTGCATAATATTGATATCAATGTTTGGATAAAAGTTGTGAAAAGATTTTACAATATCGGGAATCCAATTGGTACAAACACTGCTAAAGGTACCAATTACTACAGTTCCCTTTTCCAGTCCATTAATTTGCGCTGCTTCTTGCTGCAACTGTTTTTCGCAGCTTAGAATTGCACGTATACGTATAAGCATAAGTTCTCCTTCGCTTGTAAGTTTTACGCCAGTTCTGCTTCGTAAAAATAGTGGGAAACCCATCTTACCTTCCAGTGAGGATATAGAATGACTAACAGCCGATGGAGTTAAATTCAAAACTTCAGCCGCTCGTAAAAAGCTTTGTTGCTTTGCCACAGCATCAAAAATTTGATATGAAAATATTGACATATATGTTTCTCCTTATAGGTGAATATTATTCATTTAAATAGTATAATGATGAGCTATATTTTAGATAACTTAATAATACAGTTAAATAATAAAATAGTCAATGTCAATTACATCTTCGATGATAAATCCTACTATCAGAGGTTGGTTCAACTATTTTACAAAATATAATCCTTCAGCAGTTAAATATACCATTTTATGCTAGTTATAAGGTTAAATATTTTATCTTTATTATTTGATATAATAAAATTTATAAGGAAGGGTGTGTTTATAAACTATTCTTAGGAGGATGAATAAAATATGGAAGATGATACACAAATAGGAAAGATAAGTAAATGTGACTTTGAAGAAATTGTTGATAATTTATATGATGGTATTTATTTTGCTGACGGAGAGGGAAATACATTGTATGTAAATAGAGCCTATACAGAAATGACTGGATTGAACCGAGATAAGCTTATAGGTAGAAATGTGAAAGACTTGCTTAAGGAGGGCGTTTATTATAATGCTGTCACACTAGAGGTTATTAAGCAGAAAAAAACTGTTACTTCAATAGGAAAAGCTAAAAAAGGCGTGGAAATGCTTATAACTGGAAGCCCTATTTTTTCCCATGGGGGAACTGTAAGGCGAGTTGTAGTTATTGATCGGGATATTAGTGAATTAAGAAGAATACAAAGGGAATTAGAACTTTCACTAAAGAAAATTAAAGTAGTGGAAAAAATAAACTCCAAGAAGGAACAGGAAATTGAACATTTGAGAAAGCAGCAGCTAAATAATAATTTTATAGGCAGCAGCAAAGAAATGAAAGAAATATTGAAGATGATTTCAAAAGTTGCACCTTTAGATGTAACCGTTTTGATTACTGGCGAATCCGGCGTGGGAAAAGAAGTAGTTGCAAATCAAATTTTTAGAAAGAGCCTTCGTAATAAGGGAGCATTTATCAAAGTAAATTGTGCCGCTATTCCTGCAAATTTATTGGAATCTGAATTATTTGGTTATGAAAAGGGCGCTTTTACTGGCGCTGTTAACAGAAAAATAGGTTTGTTTGAATTGTCAGATAAAGGTACATTAATGCTTGATGAAATTGGAGACATGTCATTGAATTTACAGGCGAAACTGTTGCGTGTTATTCAAGAGAAAGAAATAACTAGAATAGGAGGAGAAAAAACAATTCCCGTAGATGTGCGAATTATTGCCGTAACAAATAAAAATTTAAAAAAGATGGTGAAGCAGGGAACATTTAGAGAAGACTTATATTACCGGATAAATGTGTTTCCAATTCATATTTTACCATTACGTTCACGAAGGAGTGATATTTTAGATTTATTAGATCATTTTTTAAAAATTTATAATACCAAGTACAGTAAAGAAGTTGTAATTGATAAAAGGGCTATTTCGGTGTTTCAAAGATATCCTTGGCCGGGAAATATTAGAGAATTGAAAAATATAATCGAAAGAATTGTTATTATTTCTGAACCACATACTTCTATTACTCCAGATGATGTAGCTAGTTTATTGATGATGAAAGAAGAGAGAGCTGATATGTCACAATCCAAGTTGGGGCTAAGAGAGAGTATTCAAAATGTTGAACGGGAATTAATTAAAGAAGCGTTAAAAAGAGGCGGAAGTACTAGGAAGGCAGCAGAAATTTTAAAAATTAGCCAATCGGCTGTAGTAAAAAAAGCAAAAAAATTATCGATTGATTTTAATAAGCAGCAATAATAGATAATTTTGATTATAAATAGAATCAATTTGATTACAAATGGAATAATTTTTAAATATGGTCATAATCAATGAATAAGGGCAGTTGTAGTCAGGATTGATTTCTTATTTTCAGAATATTGATGAATTAATTCATCAATATTCTTTTTATTTTGTCAAAAAAGCTAGTAAATGAGGAAATTTAGATTTGGTATAGTATTTGCTGATATAGATACGTGTAAAAAATAAAAATCAAATTGAAAGGATGTTTTAAAATGGAAAAGATAATTGTTACAGCAGCATTGACAGGAGCGTTTCCTCGAAAAGATAAAAACCCCAATATTCCTACTACACCACAGGAAATTGCCAATGAAGCATATGAATGCTGGAAAGCTGGAGCAGCTATTGTCCATCTTCACATGATAGATGAAGAAGGCAGGGGAACAATGAATAAAGATAAATTTGCAGAGACTGTGGAATTAATTAAAAGTAAATGCGATGTTGTTATAAACTTAACAACTTCTGGAGATTTAAATGCTACGGATGAAACTAGAATGGCACATCTAGTTGAATTAAAGCCTGAAATGGCCTCTTATGATGCAGGTACAATGAATTGGATGAATAACTCAGTGTTTTATAATACTCCGGCATTCCTAGAAAAGTTGGGTAATTGTATGAAGACCAATAATGTTAAACCAGAAGTAGAAATTTTTGATGCAGGAATGATATACAATACATTGTATTATGTAAAAAAAGGAGTTTTAGATGTACCAACACATTATCAGTTAGTTTTAGGAGCAGCTGGAGGAACTGCAGCAACTGTTGAAAACCTTGTCTATTTAAAGAATTTACTTCCTAAAGGTTCTACCTGGTCAGCTTTTGGTATAGGGAAACAACATTTGCCAATTCTCTATGCAACTATTGCACTTGGTGGACATGTTCGCGTAGGACTAGAAGATAATATTTATTATTCTTATGGGAAAATTGCCAAATCAAATGTAGAATTTGTAGAAAGAGCAGTTAGAGTAATTAAGGAAGCTAATAAAGAAGAGGCTACGCCAGCAGAGGCAAGAGAAATATTAGGTATAAAATAACTAGGAGGAAATATAAAATGATAAAAAAAATAGCTGTAATTGGTGCAGGAACGATGGGACACAGTATTGCAGAATGTTTTGCCCTTTATGGATATCCAGTAAATTTGTTTGATACCAATTCGGAGACATTAAAAAATGTAAAAAAGACAATGGATAAGGATTTGTCAGAATTAGTGGAAGGAGGTCTATTTAGTGAGGAAGCTATCGTAAAGTCGCTGGATAATGTTACACTTTTTAATGATATGGAGAAAACAGTAGAGGATAGAGATTATATAATCGAAGCTGCACCTGAAAAAATTGATATAAAGAGAGATATATTTTCTAAATTGGATAAATATGCACCTAAAAATGCAGTTTTTGGAAGTAACACCTCCAGCTTATCATTAAGTGAAATGCTGACAGCTGTAAGTGATGAAAGGAAAAAGAGAATGTTAGTGGATCATTTTTATAATCCGGCACTTTTGATGCCGATTATTGAGCTGTCGTTTTTTGGAAATATGCCAGAAGATATTTTCAAAGAAATACAGGAGATCTACAAATCCATAAAAAAACAAACAGTTAAAATTTTAAAAGATGTACCAGGACTTGTTGCTAATCGTATTCAACAGGGAGTTGCCAGGGAAGTGTTTTCACTTATGGAACAGGGAGTTGCCGAACCAGCTGAAATAGATAAAGCGTTAAAATTTGGTCCGGCATTTCGTTATGCCACAACAGGTCAATTGGAAGTTGCTGATCTTGGCGGTTTAGATATTTGGTGTACTGTAGGAGATAATTTGTTAAAAGTGATGGACAACTCAACTTGTGCAAATCCGATTTTACGTGAAAAAGTTGAAGCTGGAAAACTGGGAGTTAAATCCGGAGCAGGTTTTTATGACTATAGGCCGGAGGAAATTGAAGCTCTTAAAAAAGAATTTAATAAACGCTTAATTCATCAGCTGAAGGCTTCTGAATTCTATATTAAATGAAAACGGTGCAAAAATCATCTGTATTATTTTGTATGTTAATTGAGTATGACCTTGAGTTAGTAATAGAGTAATATTACTGGCTTAAGGGTGATACTGAAATAATTTAGAGATCAATTTTGGAAGAAGGAGTGAATTATATTATGCCTCTTATTATTTTGGCAGTAGGTATCGCATTTCTTTTTGTACTATTAGTTAAATTTAAACTCAACGGATTTTTATCCCTTATGCTGACCTGCTTGGTAGTAGGTGTGGCAGAAGGATTGCCAATAATGAAGACCATTAGCTCAATTGAGTCAGGTGTAGGAGGAACACTAGGACATCTTGCAATAATTTTAGGCCTTGGAGCAATGTTTGGCAGGCTTATGGCAGATGGTGGAGGAGCTCAGCGTATTTCGATGACTTTAATTGAAAAGTTTGGTAGGAAAAATGTTACCTGGGCAGTTGCATTGACAGGATTTATTGTTGGTATAACACTATTTTGGGAAGTTAGTTTTGTTGTACTTATTCCGATTATATTCACCATAGCTGCAACTGCTGAGATTCCATTATTAGAAGTTGGTATTCCAATGTTGGCGGCCATATCGGTGACTCATTGTTTTTTGCCGCCGCATCCTGGTCCAGTTGCTGTAGCAGGAATTTTTAAAGCCAATATTGGGTTGACATTAGCTTATGGAATAATAATAGCAATACCAGCCTTAATTGTTTCCGGGCCATTATATTATAAATTGGTTAAAAACAACAAATCTGAAATACCAAAAGGCCTGGCTATTGCCAAAGTATTTAAAGAAGAGGAACTTCCTGGTTTTGGAATAAGTGTTACCACAGCTCTTATACCTGTAATTCTTATAGCAGGATCATTATTAATTGAATTTTTTGTTCCCGAAAATTCATATGCACATACGTTTTTATCCTTTATTGGAAATACAGATATGGCATTGTTAATAGCTTTCTTTATTTCATTATATACTTTTGGATTTCGTGTGGGTAAAAAGATGCCTGAGTTAATGAATAGTACGGTAGAAGCGGCCAAGTCTATTGCAATGATTTTACTCATTATTGGAGGTGGTGGTGCCTTTAAACAGGTTATAGTTGACAGTGGAGTAGGAAAATATGTAGCAACCTTAGTAGTAGGACTGCCTATATCACCATTAGTATTGGCCTGGGTTATTACAGCTCTTATAAGAGTAACAGTTGGCTCTGCGACAGTAGCATTATTTATGTCTGCTGGAATCTTATTGCCATTGCTCGCACAAACAGGTGTTAGTCCAGAATTAATGGTGTTGGCTGTTGGATGTGGCTCTATGTTCTGTGATCCTCCTACTGATGCGTCTTTCTGGATGGTTAAAGAATATTTTAGTTTGACTTTTCCTCAGACACTTAAAATTTGGTGCGTACAGACATCGATTATTTCAATAATGGGATTAATTGGTGTAATGGTTTTGAGTCTGGTAGTCTAAAATAAGTACAGGTTATTGATAGGTATAGATTTATACAAAACTAAATCTATATCTATAATTTAAATAATTATGAAAACTGAACTATATACCAGCAGAGCATATGCGTCTATTTAAAAATCAGCATTCCACCCATTACAACGATCATGGTGAAAAGTGCTGGTCGAAGAATCTTTTCTAATTTTTTCTTATCTATGCGCTTGAGAAGGAACGGGCTTGCAAAAGCTCCACATACTGTACCCACAGCTAAAAGTCCTACGAGTTTCCAATCGATATTTCCCAATCCAAGATGTGTGATAAATCCAGTAATAGCTATGCCAAGTAACACGAGTACTGAAGTCCCCACTGTTTCAAGTACCTGACATCCTAAAATCATAAGTCCTGCTACAATTGGACCGCCGCCGCTTAAACCGACAAGCCCGGACATGACTCCCCCCAGCAGGCCAAAACAAACCGCTTTAATAATATTGGATCTCTTAGTTTGACTAACATCTTGGGAATCATCTTTCTTTTGGTTACTTTTTGTGAATGAAATAAGCATCTGTACGGCCAGTAATACCAAGATAATTCCGGTCAGTTTATTATACAAGTTCTGTGGCAGCAGTCCGGAACACAGTGAACCTATAATTGAACCGACTACACCTCCGATTAGCATGGTAAGGCCTAAATGTAAATTTACATTTCCAGCCTTCCAGTGGCTTAAGGTCCCAACCGCGGTGGTAGGAATTATAGTTGCAAGCGAAGTTGAGGCTGCAATGGCAGGAGGAATGTTGAAGAAAGCAGTGAGAATCCCCACATAGACAGCTCCACCGCCGCCGCCAAGGGAAATAATAAGCAGACCGACTGCAAATCCAACTATAGGTAAGGCAATATATTGAACCATGCTAATTATCCTCCCTTGTATTTAAAGTTGATATCAGACATGAAACAAGCTGTTCGAAGCTTTTATCCACATCGGCTTCGGTGCTCTGAAAAAACCCTACCTCTTCTAGGGAGACAAATCCGTGAAGGGCACTGCGGAACCCGCGGACAAAATGAATGGTTTTTTCTTTACTGTAGTGATAAGATTCCATGACCTGGTATAATATATGGACAACAGCATGACCTGCTTCCTGAATACTTCTATCATTGTAAGCGGGAAATCTCAAAATTGCCTTGTAAAGTTCCGGATTTTCTCTTGCAAATTTACGATATGCCAAAGCAATTGTCATTAACGCATCGCCCTTTGACCGACCAACTGCTGCACTGCGGATGGTGTCTCCGAGTCTGGAGATAGCAAGCCTTGCAATGCCCAATGAGAGTTCTTTAAATCCACTAAAATGATTGTACAGTGATGGTGATTTTACACCCAATTTTTCCGCAACCTGTAGTAAGGAAACATTTTCAAGTCCATTTTCTTCCACCAACTCTGCTGCGGTATTTAGGATTGTCTCTGTATTTAACCTTCTTTTTGCACTCATATTAATCTCCTTTATATAAAACTATAATAAATTTATTATAAACTAATATGATTAGTTTGACAATAATTTAATTTGAACTTTCAAGAATATTTTAGGTGTATAATATAAGTAAAGAAACTATACGTATGAAATACAAAAATATCTGCAATTCCATAAGTTTATAAAGATTATGTATTTTTAAAGAAAGGATGAATGTGCAATGACTCAAAAGTTGTGGTTATGGTTATGGCTGTCCGTTGTTATGGTTATTTCCGGTGCATTGTTACTGTATCCTATTGGAACAACAGCCTTAAATATCATATTTGTTGTAGTTAAAATTGGCATGTTAGCGGGTTTAGTTATACTTCTATTTTTAAGAAAAAAACTTGGCTTTTATATTTGGGCTTTATTTTCTATCGGTGCTGTTGTAATGACTATAATTAAGTGGAACATAGTGGGAAGAGTTTCTTTTCTTATAATTGCCAGCATTGTTGTTGACATACTTATGCCTGTTGTCGCATATGTACTTATAAAAAAATATGGGGTCATTTAGAACTGCAGCTAAATGGATGAAATTTAGATAATAGATAGCTTTTTACAAAACCTATCTATTATTTTTTTGACAATGCTGCTAGAATTATAGCAGCATTTAAAATAAACCGGAGATATTGTTGTTATTCCGATTTTAAAGTAAATGACAGAAAAAGACCAAATAAAACAAGCACTGTTAGAGCTAGTACTGCGGTATTGAATCCAGCAGTAACAGCGGCTTGTTCTGAAGCCAAGTTATTTAAAGCTTTTTGCTGTGAAGCCGACATAATGCCTATAAATAATGAAGAGCCAATTGCTGCTGATAATTGTTGAAGTGTATTTAATATAGCCACTCCGTGTGGGTAGTATTCTCTCGGCAATTGATTAAGGGAGCTTGTTTGAGATGGTGATAATGTGCTGCCAACTCCAATACATACTACTATATAAATAATTGTAATCTTTGCAAGAGATGTATCAAGAGTCAGTCGTGACAAAATAAATAATGATACAAGCATTATAGCAAATCCTACCTGTATTAAAATTTTTGCTCCTAATTTGTCGTAAATTTTACCTCCTATAAGTGTCACAAATCCATTGATAAGTGTTGCTGGAAGCAGTATCATTGCAGCTACAAAAGTTGTTGTTTTAAGTGCTCCTTGAAGAAACATAGGTAACATTACATTCATAGTAAATATCGTCATCATGGAAATCATGACAAGTGCTACACCAATTGAAAATAAAGGAAATTTAAAAGTACGTATTTCCAACATAGGTTCTTTTAGGGACAATTGGCGTTTACCAAATGCTATCAATGTGATCATTCCAATAATAAATGTTATACCAACTATCTTCGTATTTCCACTGTCCAGACTACTTAAGCTGTATATAATTCCTCCAACCCCAATGGTTGATAATATAATTGATGTGATATCAATTTTTGGTTTTGTAAGAGTCGATACATTTACTAAATAAATATGTCCAAATATCATAGCTAGTATTATAAGTGGAATTAACATTATAAATAACACATGCCAGTTGAAAAATTGTAATATAAATCCTGAAATTGTCGGTCCAAGTGCCGGCCCAAGCTGAATTGCACAGGCACCTATAGCCATTGCTGAACCGCGTTTTTTCTGCGGTGTTATAAGTAGTATTGTATTCATCATAATGGGAATCATCATTCCAGTACCCGAAGCTTGCAGCATTCTGGAAATAAGTAATATTGGGAAAGTCTTAGAACAAGCTGTACATATTGTCCCAATCAAAAGTATTACCATAGCTCCCAAATACAACTTTTTTAATTCGAATGATTGGATTAAAAAAGCTGTAACTGGTACCATAACAGCTACAATCATCATATATGCAGTAACTATCCATTGTATTGTTCCCGCTGTGACGTTCATTTCCTCCATGAGAATGTTTAATGCAACATTTAATATGGTTTCATTAAATACTGCTAAGAACCCACTAAATGCCAACACTGCCAGCATTGCCTTTATATTAATTTGTGTTTTAGGTTTTAATGTTTTTGAATCTTTCATTGAATTGATCTTCCTCCTTTTTATTAAGTTCGTACAGTTAATGTCCAAAAAAAAGCAAGTAGTATTGACAACCGGATTTACGTTATCAAAACTACTCGCTGTATAGATATTATATAATAAGTTATATAATAAAATAAAGCTGTTTTGTGTAAAACTGTAAAATAAAATTATGTATAATATATCAGGAGGTATTAAGATGAAGGTATTGGTTTTAACAGGAAGTCCGCATTTACAGGGAACTACAGCATTTCTTGCCGATGAGTTTTGTGATGGCGCAAAAGAAGCAGGCCATGAAATAGTTCGTTTTGATACAGCAAGATTAGATATTCATCCGTGTATAGCCTGTTCTCATTGTCTTAAGAATGATGGCAAATGTGTATATGATGATGACATGTTACAAGTTTATCCGCATCTATTGACAGCTCATGCTGTTGTTTTAGTAACACCGCTCTATTATTTTAATATGTCAGCACAGCTTAAGCGTACTATTGACCGATTTTTTTCTGTTGATTCTGCACTGCGTAAGATGTCAAAAAAACTTTATTTAATTGCTGCTGGCGGAGTTAAGGATAATTGGGCAATGGATACTTTAAAAGTGAATTTTCATTCACTATGTCATTATCTTCATTGGCAGGAGGGAGGTATGCTTCTTGTTTTGGGTTCAAGCAGCAGAAAAGATGTAGAAAATAGTGAATACCAGAAAATGGCAAGAAATTTAGGATCGGGTTTATAGTTGTGACTGATAGACACAAGCTCAATATATAATGTTTTAAAGGAGAATGATTATGACAGCTATCATTGTGTATATACTGTTGATCATAGCAGTGAGCACCTTGTTTTCAGCTTATTCAAGTTTTAAATCTGACAGTGAAATCAAGGAGAGAATAAAAAGTAATTGGGGCAGAGAAAAAGATGAAAAATACAATGATGACGATATGAATAGCATTGCTGAGTATTTTAACAACAGGAGGGAAAAAAATAGAAGTGATTTTTTTATTGATGAAATTACATGGAATGATCTGAGTATGGATGATGTTTTTAAAAACATCAACGCCACGGAAAGCAGCCCCGGTGAACAATTTTTATACAACATGCTTAGAGAACCGCTGTACGATGAGAGAGAACTTAAAAATAGGGACAGATTGATAAAATTTTTTCAGGACAACCCAATTGAAAGGGGGAAAATCCAGTATATACTTGCCAGGCTAGGTAAAAATAGGAACTGTTTTATATCTGATTATTTTTATAAAAAAGAAAGTGAGAGAAAATCAAATCTTATTTACTATAGAATCCTGGGGGGAATACCCATTTTGGGAATTGTACTGCTGTTTTTCAAGCCCTATGCTGCATTGATTATAATCATGGTATCTTTTGGTGTAAATATATATAAACATTACAGCGAGAAGAAAAAAATAGTACATAAATTTGAAGCTTTTATGTACATACTCAAAATAGCCAAATATGCAGGGTTGATTTTAAAGGAACAGGTGGAGGAACTCCAAGGCTATAATGAAAAACTAAGATATGCTCTTAAGGGCATAAAAAGCATAAAAAATGCAGCTTTTAGTCAGAGTGGAGGTGCTACGGATTCAGGTATACTTACAGAGTACATGGGAATGTTTTTTCTGGTGGAACTTATAAATTATGAAAAAATGTCCGATATGCTTATAGAAAGAAGCAGTGAGTTCGAAGCTATATTTGAGGTCGTAGGTGTAATAGACAGCTGCATATCCATAGCATCATATAGAGAGAGGATGCAAAATTATGTGACGCCTAAATTGATTAGATGCAGTAAAAAGCAGGCTCAAGTCAGTATATTTAAAGAACTCAGGCATCCTCTTATAAAAAATTCGATACCAAATTCCATAGAAATTGACAATTCAATTTTAATTACAGGATCCAATGCTTCCGGGAAATCCACCTTTTTAAAGACAGTGGCCATAAATATTATACTGGCTCAAACAATATATACTTGCCTGGCCTCGGAGTTCAAATGCTGTTATTTTAGAATATACACTTCTATGGCACTTAAAGATAATATATTCAATAATGAAAGTTATTATATAGTAGAAACAAAGTCTCTAAAGAGAATAATAGACAATATAGGGGATGACATCCCAACCATATGCTTTGTAGATGAGATATTGAGGGGAACTAATACGGTGGAAAGAATAGCGGCTTCTTCTCAGGTACTAAAATATCTTACCTTAAACAATTGCATATGTGTGGCAGCTACCCACGATGTAGAACTTACATATATACTTGAAAAATATTTTTCCAACTATCACTTTCAAGAGAGGATAGTGGATAATACTATATCTTTTGACTATAAGATACATAAAGGAAGATCCCAAACTCAAAATGCAATAAAACTCTTAGGGATTTTAGGATATAATGATGATATAGTGGAAAAAGCTAAGGAAAAGGCATCAGAATTTTTAAAGGATGGAATATGGCAGGTAGAATAAT
The DNA here is from genome assembly GCF_042436595.1 of Clostridium sp. MT-14. Lineage (NCBI taxonomy): Bacteria > Bacillati > Bacillota > Clostridia > Eubacteriales > Clostridiaceae > Clostridium > Clostridium sp. MT-14. Next base: position 53,067 of record NZ_JBHMIY010000002.1, on the reverse strand, counting down.
TTTTATACTGTATTAAATTAAAATGGAAAGGGGAGTGTAAAAATTTTATACTCTCCTTTCCATATAGGTTTTAGTACAGGCTACATGCTATTGATTCTGCTGAAAGTCTTTTTTCTGCATTTCAAGCAGATAAGCAGGAGCTATTTTTATAATCTTATCTTCAACCTTTAGTACAATTGTTTCATAAGATTGACTTATACATTTAGGATTTGTTGTCTTGCTTATATATCCCAGAATGTCAGCGTTATAAATATTACTTTTCTTTTTATAGTATATGTCTTTTAAATCATTTGCCGAAGGGCTCAATAATTTCCATTCTTTCAATTTTTCTATTTTGTCATTTAAATTATTGAAGACTATAAGGGATTCTAAATCTAAAACTTTTTTGGAAATATCGATATTTTCCCTATTGGTTTTATATTTGATCATATCTAAGAACTCATCTTCGTAGATTGTTTTAATATCATATCCCTGATCTTTGAGTTCAGCTGCCTTTTGTTCTTTAGAACTCATTCCGGAATTGTCAACTAGGGATTTATCCTGAATTCCCACAACTAAATAGTCTGTTTTCTTTGATACACCGCTCTTTAATATACCGCCTAAATTTACCACTTCCTGCATGGCATCTCTTCTATTTAAATTTTCTAGATCTCCTGTAAAGACCACAGTTTTATTGTAGAATGGATTGGAGGTATCGATACTGTTACACTCAGGTTTAATTTCAGATATTTTAACTGTATTGAATTTATTATGAAAAATAGGACTTCTTTTTTTGAAAAGTTCTATTTTAGGATGTAGATCCTTAAAATTTTTAACTGGAACACTGGTATATGTATTGCAGAAGGATTCAAGGCTTTTCCTATGAGAGCGTTTCACACATTCGATGACTAAATTGGCACAGGTTATGGCGTCATCGAGAGAATTATGGTGGTGTCCTAAATCTATATCAAAATACCTGGCGCGGTCTTCTAGGGACTTACCTATTTTTTTACCCCTGCATAGTCTTGTTGATATCGGTATGCTGCAAACATATTTAAAATTTGGCATGGGTATCTTGTACAATGTCAGGCAATTTTTGAGTACAGACATGTCAAATGCAGCATTGTGGGCAACCATTAGGTTGTCCTTAAAATAAGTACTTATATTATTCCATATATCGGGAAAAAGTGGTGAGTTTTCAACGTCTTCTGGAGTTATCCCATTGATGGATATATTTTTTTTGCTGAACTCAAGAGTCGGTGGGTGAATTAAAAAATATTCCTTTTTGCATATCTCGTTATTTTTTACGGCAGCAATACCTATGGAACATGCACTGGTATATTTATTATTGGATGTTTCAAAATCTATTGCTACAAAATCAAATGACATAATATCCCTCTTTTTTATTGACCTTTTTAAATTTACTCTACTACATGATTATTATATATAATTTGCAGGTGTTTATCAATTCTAAGATTTTGGATTATACATCAACAGATTTACAAATAAAAATAAGATTGGATCAGGTATTGATAATGATGTGAGTATAGCGCTAGCTCCGTTAATTTAGAAATAAACCAAAAGTTTATTAAAGAAGCTAATGACTTTTAAACTTTTGAAATTAGTGGATAAGGTTGACAATAAGCATCCGCCAGCTAAACTAGCGGATGTCTGCTTTATTTATAACCGAATTATATCTTTTTCCTTCTCTGCAACTTTATTGTATAACATTTTACACAAATCTTCCTTATCTATTATATAATTTAAATAAGAATTTTTGAAATTTGTCAACTCCAGCACCTACATACCATACACCCACTAGCATAGAGAGTCCAATTTGTATAGCTAGACTTCCTAAATTATTAATTCTGTCGGTAGTCATAATAGTCAAACCCACGGCCCATCCACACAACCATGCAGGTAGATATATCCATTTAGTAAACAATCCTGAAATTATTACTGCCAGTAACCCCAAAACAAATAGGGTAATAAACAATTCCACATTCGGATTAAACTGCATTATGTCCATCATTTTCAATGCAAAACAAGCCCATATATCACCACATAAAAAACCTATTGAAATTTTAATCCCATCTTCAATTTTATTGCCATTAGCTACATAGACAGCTGCACAAATAAGAGCCACTGCTCCCGTTGAAATTCTAATATATGGACTTATAACAGCCCATATAGACGGCAATAGTGCAATTCCAAGCGCTAATGTTAAAATATCAGGCCATTCTTTTTTACTCATTTTTCCTCTTTCATCCTCCAATCTTTAATCTATACTCAGTAGAATCATATAATGTCATAGTATGAATTTTCCATTTAAGACCTCTCCTGCCTTAACATTTGCACATTTTTCAGGAATAATAATAATTCCGTTTGATCTACTCATAGTCATTAGATGATTGGAAGATTGTGATCCTACTTTATAAGCGTAATATTTTCCATCATGTTCTTTAATTTCTACGTATATATATTTTTTCCTTCCTATTTTGGCTTTAAAATCTTCCATTAAAATAACAGGGAATTCTCCTTTATTTTCAAATTGCTTACCCATCATTTTTTCAATTGCAGGTTTAACAAGTTCTTGAAAAGTTGTTATTAAAGACAATGGATTGCCTGGCAGAGAAAAAAATAGTTTTTCCTCATATGTGGCAAAAGTTACTGGTTTTCCAGGCTTGATTGCTACTGAGGTAAATTTTATATCTGCTCCTATTTCTTTTAACAGATCGTCTATAAAGTCGTAGTCTCCAACAGATGCTCCACCTGAGCTGACTACTATATCCGCATTTTCTAAGGCATATTTAATTTTTTCTCTTAAATTGTCCTTGTCATCTTTAATTACTCCTAAGGACAAGACTTTTGCACCTAAATTTTTAATTAAAGCTTTTAGTGAATATTCATTGCTGTTTCTAATTTTACCTCTTTTCAGTTTGCTATCTATACTGACTAATTCATCCCCAGTAATGATTAAGGCAACAGTAGGGCTTTTATAGACATTTACAGAACTATACCCTAATGAAGCCAATAAGCCTATTTCTACGGGCCTAATCTTACTTCCCCTATTTAGTGCCAATTCACCAACTTTAGTTTCTTCTCCAAGCTTGACTACATTATTATCTTTGTTTACAATTTGGGATACTTTTAATATACTGCCTTTAACTTCCACCTTTTCAATTTCTATAACAGCATCTGCACCTTTAGGCAGGGGCGCTCCTGTCATAATTTTAAAAGCTTCACCGGATTTTAGTTCATCTTCGCAATAGTCTCCTGCTTTTATTGATCCTTTGATCTCAAATTCTGCCGCGTTTTCTGCATCACAGTTTCTAGTATCATCACTTTTGATAGCATATCCGTCCATTGCGGACTTGTCAAAGGGTGGGAGATCATCTTTGGAATATATGTCCTCTGCTAAAATTTTGTTAAGACAGGATAGTATATCCTTTTTTTCTAAAGGAAGCTTTTTTGTATTTTCATTAATTATATTTAGAGCATTATCTACATCAATCATTTTTAATTCCCCCTATTTTTATATTATTATATAGACAAAACTTGAATCTGCCAAATCTAACATTTAAGCTGATTCAAGTTTTGCCTAATTTTCACATAAATAATCATAGATTAATTTGGGTATAAAATTTGGAGCCAACAATGCCAAAGAATTTAATAGTTAATCCAGCAGATCTTTGGCTTTAGTATAGTTGAAAATCGGTCCCTCCAGGCAGACATAGGTTTCGTTTATCTTGCAGTGTCCGCACTTGCCTACTGCACAGGACATTTTTCTTTCAAAAGAAACCCATATTTTGGATTCTTCCACATCATTTGCAAGGCACTCCTGAGCTGCAAAGTGCATCATTATTGGAGGACCAACTATAATAACATTATAGTCTTTAAAGGTATTAAATGGAATCTTTTTAATGTGCGCTGTAACCATTCCAGTTTCAAATCCATCTACTTTAGTATTATCTAAGGTATAGATTGTATTGAATACAGTTTTGAATTTTTTAAGATCATACTCGAACAAAACGCAGTCGATATCTTTGAAGCCGGCAATTAGATTTACGGATTTGATCTCTTTTGGATGTTCATAAAAGTAGTTTAAAAGGCCTTTGACTGGAGCGAAGCCGGTACCGCCGGCAATTACCACCAGGTCTTTGTTCCTGAATTTATCTAGGGGGAAGGAGTTACCATAGGGACCTCTCATAAACAGTGTGTCATTAGGCTGCAGGCCGAAAATTCCCTCTGTAAGTCTGCCTACCTTTCGAATTGTGAATTCAAGCCATCCAGCTCCCTTGCCGCTTACGGATATCGGGGCCTCGCCTACCTTGGGAATTGACAGCTGAAAAAATTGTCCGTACTTGATATTGTCCTTATCATATGCAACCCTGAAGGTATATTCGGCATTGGTTTCATGTATCACATCTAGAATTTTATAAGGTGCAGGTAAGGTGATATTGGTCATTATTTATTCACCTCCCTGGATGATGGTTCTTCACTTGATATTTTTTCTATTTCATCGCTCAAACTGTTGATAGTATCAGAAAATGAAATCTCCTCTGGACATCGGCGGCTGCAGCGGCCGCAGCCTACACACATATGCTCTGTACCGCCAAAACGGGCATTGTAATCATAAACCTTGTGCAGGGTTTTAAATCTCATTCTTTTACCGGCTGTTTCTCTAACTTTATGTCCACCTGCCATAGTTGTAAATTCTTCAAGCATGCAGGATGACCATACTCTTCTTCTCTCTCCCCTGCGGCTTGTTTCATTGTATATGATATCCGTAGTGTCAAAACAGCTGCACGTACCACAGACTGTATTACAGGCGCCGCAGCTTATGCACTTTGTATTGAAGCTATCCCATAATTTCAAGTTGTAAACTTTTCTCAAGAGATCAATATTGTCTATTTTAGGTAATTTTACTTTTGTTTGGTTTTGCTGAACAAATTCAGGAGTAAAATCCCTTGAGGTTTCCCCGCTGAAGTATTTTTTAAATTCCTCATCCTTTACTTCTATCAATAGGCCGTTGTCTTCAAATCTTACAGCTGCGCTGTAGTTGTCAGTCCGATTTGAACCCATGGAAACGCAGAAACAATTATCCCATCCTTTCCGGCATTCCATCATGAAGATCTTTATTTTATCACGTAATCGCTTATAATAATTATCCTCTTTATCGCCGTTTTTCAGGAAAATGGTGTCCAGCCTCTTGATGCCGTTAATATCACAGGGGCGGGCAAATAAAATGATATTTTTACTGTCATCAATACTACTCTCAATACATTTATCTTCCGTAAAATAAAGAAGTGTCTGACTAATAGGGTAAAAGACTTCTTTCGGTGAAAAATCAGATTTTTCATCATAGACGATCTCTGATACCGAATTGATTTCAGCATAGCGTATTAGGTCGGTATTAGGCTTCCAACCGCGATTTTCAAAGCGTTTAGGAGCATATATTTTGTATTCTTTTTTAAGTTCATCGATTATTTTGTCCATTCTTTCCGAACTCACATAATAACCCAATGATTACCCCTCCTATCTTTTTATAAATTATATTTGCAGCTAATTCGTTAAACTTTCCAGAATTGTATTGTCCAAGTGCAAATAGCCGTTGGTGATTTTTCCAATCCCCTTGTAAAATTCTGTATCGGCATACTTTTCTATATCACTGCAGAAGCTTGGAACCCAATTCAATAAATGCTTACTTAAAAAATTCATCTGTTCCTTTAAGCAGGGCAAAAATTTTGATTCATCCTGTATATTCAAAACTTCTTGTGCCTCTTGACATAGAAATGCCATAAATTCCAGTTCCAGGGATATATGATCTTCAAAGAGATTCAGCTTTTCCTCATCTTTTTTCAGACCCTTTGCCGCATATATAGTCATCACTTTATCCCGGGCATCCTGCATCATGATTTTCTTTTCACTGGTATACACCGACTCATAGGGAAATGCAGCAGAACCCTCCGCTATTCCTGCAGCAAGAAAAATTTTCGCATAATCTACAGCCAGGTCAGTCAATGCAGTATTACCATGATTATCCAGATATTTTCCAAGCATTTGGTATCCTTCCCTGAGTTCAATTTCACAGCAATCTACAGGAAAGTCCATGTTTTTCATCTGCATAAATAAGGGTTCATCCACTTCTGATTTATAAAGGCGCTCCAAAAAACGATACAAATTTTCACGGTTTCTCATAAGTGTCAGGTACTCTGGATTCTTATTCACCTATCTTTTCCTCCCGTCCTGCTGGCTGCACTCCTGCGGGATAACATCAATCCACTTGTCACGGCGCAAAATGTATCGAACAGAAGGGTGAGTGCCAACATCCCGAAGACTATATACATTTTCACTGCCAGCTTCTTTTAATGCCAGGGATACATCGCTGTCCGGATCATTGATATCGCCAAAAATCATGGCCCTGCCTGAGCAATTTTTTACACATGCAGGTTTTTCACCTTTTTCTGTCAATTGAGTGCACAGAGTACATTTATCCATTACTCTCATTTCGTTGTTGAAGTTGTTTATTTCATAAGGACAGGCTCTATGACAGCTCTTGCAGCCTATGCATTTTTCCTGATCAATGAGAACAACACCGTCGTCACTGCGTTTATAGCATGCCCCTGTAGGACAGACCTTGACACAAGCAGGATCAGCACATTGCTGGCACATAACCGGCAGCCAATACATCTGTACATCCGGATATGTTCCTGTAGGACCTATGGTCAGTACTCTATTTCTCGAAGAACCCAGTGCAACTTCATTCTCCATTTTACATGCTACACTGCATCCATAGCAGCCGATACACCTGTCTAAATCAATTACCAAAACATTTTGTTTCATTATTTAACCACCTCCGTAGGATCGGATGGTTGAGGGAGCCATGCCTTGAACTGTTCAGGTTTAGTCCAGACTCCTTTTGGCGGACCGTCCTCAGCTCTTGAAACCCTTACGAGAAATCCTCTTAAAGTGTAGGTCCCCACAACATCGTTGTATGGAGCAGTTGATTTTGAAAGTACGTTGACGTTCATTTCACGCCATCCTTCTGTTTCAGTATGGTAATTTTCGGGGAAAACAAAACGTTCCATATATACGGCACCAGGATTTATACCCTTTGTCACATTGGCTTTTGCCTTGATCTTGCCTCTTAGTGATTCCACCCATACCCAGTCTCCATGGGAAATGCCGTAGGTTTTTGCAGCTTCCGGGTGAATCCAGATCTCAGGAACGGGGTACATTTCACGCAGCCATGGAACATTTCTCAAGGTTGAATGATGATAAAATGGAAGTCTCCCATTGGTCATAACCAAAGGGTACTTTTTAGCAAGCTCACTGTCTTCAATAGGACTTTCAGAAGGTTCCAGATAGTATGGCAGCGGGTCATAGTCTTTTGAAGCAGGAGGCAGTTCACAAGTACTGTAAGGCATTCCCGTTCTTCCTAAGGTAATGAGACTCTCCAAATAGAGTTCAATTTTCTTGGAAGGTGTATCGAATCCTCTTGGCTTGCCTGTCTTTGGGTTATTCTGCTTGTAGACATAATACTGTTTCCACTCGTTTTTAGGAAGGAACTCAAAGGGAGCTTTTTCCTTAAATTCATCCCATGTCATATCAAAGGCGCTTGTACAGCGATTTAGAAGTTCATTCATATCTTTCCAGTAAGGAAGATCGTTTCCCATAAATTCTTCATCAAATGCTTTCTTGCAGTTTTCATGTCCAAGTTCTGCACAGCGTTTTGCCAGTTTGGACCAGAATAATGTTTCATCCATGGTTTCCCAAAGGTGGGTAACTGCTTGTCTAGCAAAGACTTTATTACAGGATTCCACGGGCATATCCGTCTCCAGCCATTCTGCTGCAGGAAGGAGCATGTCTGCATAATTGGAGAATGAAGTAGGGTACATATACATATGCACAACAAACTCCATTTCTTTAATAGCGGGAACCCATGACTTACTCTCGGCTACATTGGCAAACTTATTGCCGGAACGCTCAATCCAGACTCTTGGTTTATAAGGTTTTCCAGTCAGGATTGCCTCTTTGACACTACCAGGGTGTCCTGCCCACCAGAATAGAAGTCCTTTGTATTCGTTGCCGCCCAGACGCTTTTTGAGTTGTTCCGCTGGAAGCAATTTACGGGCAGCTGGTACTATATAGGTTGAAACAGCAGCATCACCGGGAATAACACCGCTTGTTTTAAAGCGTTGCATCAGTGATCCTGGCCTTTCGATGTTGCCCATCAGCGCATTGAGAATAATTGCTGCCATGGCTGCCTGTACTGAATTGGGGCTTTGATCGGTGGCAACGCCAAGGCAGAGACCTGCAGGAGAATTTTGTGCATATATATTGATGGCCTCTTCAATTTTACTTGCGTTAAGCCAGCATATTTCTGCCGCCTTTTGAATAGTATAGGGTTCCACTCTCTCCTTTAAAAGCTGAAATCCAGTTTTACATTCAGCTCCATTTACGCTAAAGCTGCCCTCCAGTGCAGGAGACAGATCATTATTCCAGGGATAGACTAGGGGCTTAGCTGAATTGGTTTTTGTATCCCACACTATAAAAGTATCTGGAACATTAGGGTCATTGCTCTTATTAGAACGTAAGAACATCTTGGTCTTGACATCCACCAGATAAGGCAGATTTGTCCATTTCAGGACGAAATCACTGTCGTAAAGTTTTTTATCAATGATATAGCGAGTCCAGGCCTGTAGTAGTGCCACGTCGCTTCCCGGTCTTATAGGTAACCAAACATCAGCTTTAGCTGCATCTGGTGTCATACGGGGATCGATTACAACGGTTTTTACTCCCTTGGCACGAAGGTCTGCAACGGCACCTCCGCCCATTGCAGGACTGGAGTAGGAAGGAGCTGCTCCCCACAAGACCAAGCATTTCATTGGTGTATCATCGGCATAGTAAATTTCCAGGCAATTTGAGTCGGCAATACTGTAGTCAGAACCACCATACATTAAATTATTGGCTAGAATACGCGGCAGATAACATTGAGCACAACCGGGTTCAAACCAGTTGGGAGTACCAAATACATTACAAAATCTGGCGATACTCCAAAATTCAGGATTTCCACCTCCTCCAGTAGAACAGAGTACAGCTTCTGCTCCATACTTTTCACGTGTTTCCATAAGTTTCTTGGCGAGAATATCAATGGCTTCATCCCAGGAAATACGCTTCCATTTATTTTCACCTCGCTTGCCCACTCTCAGCATTGGATACTTATTACGATTTGGATTATAAAGAGCTTGTATGCCGGAAAGTCCTTTGGCACACATGGATCCTTTGCTCATAGGATTTTCAGGATCGCCTTCAAGCTTGACTACTCTGCCGTTCTTGACATGGGCAATAACACCACAGTTGGAGATACATGCTCTGCAGCATGTTTTTACAGTTTTAGTAGAGGATGATACATCATCTTGTGATGACTCATTTTGAATTAATTCCCTTGAACCATTTAGGGCTGATGTAATTCCCGTTATATTTGTTGCGCTGAGAAAATCTTTTTTATTTGTTTTTTGTTCTTCCATTTAGTTGCCTCCTTTACTGATAAATAATTTTAGATAATTATCAAATATTGTGAGTAAAGTCATTATCTAAATTTAGCATAACATCTTATAAATTCAATTTCCAATTCAAAAAAAGTGATTGCTTATTCCAAAAATGAATAATTTATGATGCCTATTAGGATAGTAAAATATTTTAACTATTCCGTTTTTGAATCGATTATATAATAATTTTAAATTGATTGCAGGTACAAATTATGATTTACTAAATTAAATGGATAATTGTTTAAGAGACGTTTATCATCTATTAAAAACGATTAAACAATATTTAGATAGATATATTAATTTTGGTGGATGTTTAAAGATGCGTGAGTATAGGAGTCACGTGATGGAGGAATAATATGATAGATTCATATGAAAGAAACATAAATTATTTGAGAATATCCGTTACAGATTTATGCAATCTCAGATGTAGATATTGTATGCCTGAAAAAGGTATAACAAAGATACAACATGATCAGATATTGAGGCTGGAGGAAATATATAAACTGGCAAAAATTTTTGTGTCACTGGGAATAAAAAAAATAAGAATAACAGGAGGAGAACCTCTAATTAGAAAGGGCATCATAAATCTAATTGAAAACATAGGCAAGTTAAATAAAATTAAAGATTTTGCCATGACTACAAATGGAATACTTCTCAAAAAGTATGCCGGAAATTTAAAAAATGCAGGCCTCAATAGGGTAAATGTTAGTCTGGATACTTTAGATCAGAAGAAATACTATGATGTAACTAGGGGAGGATGCCTGAAAGATGTTTTTGAGGGAATTGAAGAAGCTAGGAAAGTGGGACTTGCGCCGATAAAATTAAACACGGTTTTGATCAGCGGATTTAATGACAGTGAGATAGAAAGCTTTGTCAATCTAACAAAATATGAGAAAATAGATGTCAGATTTATTGAACTTATGCCCATTGGACGGACAAAGGACTGGTCACTGAATAAATTTATATCCAATAAAACGGTTTTAGAGAAAGTTAAAGAATTAAAAAAAATTGAAAGAAAAGATGTGTCATCGCCAGCTGAATACTATAAATTACCTGATGGGAAAGGTAGGGTGGGACTTATAAGTCCTGTTTCCCATAAGTTCTGTAGAAATTGCAACAGAGTCAGATTGACAGCAGATGGTAAGCTCAAAGACTGCCTCCTTTCAGATTATGAAATAGATTTGAAATCGGCACTGAGAAATGGAGGAAATTTGAAAAAAATAATAATTGACTCAATTAACAACAAACCTAAGGAACATAATCTGGAGAAGGGAGAGTATGTAAAGAGGAACATGACGGCTATAGGAGGATAATGATCATTCATTGTTTCTATCAATTAACATTTTAATTAATTCTCTGACCTTGGGATTTTTTTGACTGTGTTTGTTGATAACAGCTCCCAATGTAGCTGGAATACTGGGGGAGATAGGTATTAAGACAACATTGTTAGCTAGTAATTGGCTGGCCAGTTTACATGCTATTAAAGCAGAACCAAGTTTAGCTTCCACACCGCCTAAAATAGTTTCAGGTCTTCCTCTAAATATAATATTCGGGACAATATGATGTTCTTCGAAAAAAGCCATGCATAGATGGGATATGCATGTATAGGTTTCCATCAGCATAAGAGGGATATTTTTTAATTGTTCCTGAGTAATGTGGTCTAGTTTTGCCAGGGGATTGTCTTTGTGAACTGCCAGGACAATTTTATCCGTTGAAACAGGGACAAACGGGTTTTTGCCGTTGGTTAAGTTTTGTTCATCCCAATAGGTCAATGCTATGTCAAAATTATTGCCTAGCAATTTACGAAATAATTGAGGCTCTTCCAATTCCTTGAGGTTAATTATAAATGAAGGGTTTTCCAATTCAAATCTGCTTACTGGAATGTGAAAGCCGAAACAGCTCATTATAGGCAGAGTTAATACTGTTATTCTGTATTTGTATCCAGGTTGTAGTTTTTTTGCCATGTATTTTAGATGATAGATTTCTCCTAATATATGTCGGGCCTGGGGTAATAATTGTTTTCCTTCCTCTGTTAATTTTACATGCCTGCGGCGGCGATTAAAAAGCTGGACACCTAATTCACGTTCCAGTGCCTGTATTTGTTTGCTGACAGAAGATTGGGCAATATTTAACTCTAAGGCGGTTTCCATGTAACTGCCCGTGTCTATTATGGTTACAAAATATTTTAATTGTTCTTCTGTCATCATAACTCACCTATTCCATTTTTGAATCAATTATATAATAATTTAAAATTGATTACAAGTATCGATTTTGATATCTTGATAATGAAGCAGCCTTTTAAGATACAAACTAATGTAAACTATTTCAAAAGAATGTATTGTTATAAGGCAATATTTAAAGTATAAAGAGGGGAAATAAGAGATGCCAATTAGCTTATTACGTGAGTTTATTGTGCTTTCTAAAAACTTGAATTTTAGTATAACAGCACAGCAGCTCTATATTACACAATCTGTACTTAGTAAGCACATCGCTTTATTGGAGAAAAAAATTGGCTTAACTTTATTGACAAGAAATCACCATGGTGTTGAGTTGACTGCAATAGGAAAATTATTTTTAGTAGAGGCCATTGCTATTGTAAACAGATATGATGAAGGTATGAAAAAAGTAAAGATGGCAGTATATGGGATTAAAGCGGAATTGAAAATCGGTTATTTATATGCACATACTAAAGATATCCTTGTATCATCTATACAGCTATTTAAAAAACATTATCCTCATATTGAACTAAAATTAATGGCTTGTGAATATGGAAAATTAGCTCAAAAACTTAAAAATAGTGATTTCGATTTAATCCTGACAGTTAATTTTGATAAAGATATTCTATCCTGGTGCAATACGTACAAGCTATATGAAGATGTTCTTTGAGCTGTAGTATGTAATGATCATCCCTTAGCTAAGCAGCGAAATGTTACGATTCATGAACTGAATTCAGAACGTATTTTGATGCCTTCAAATGATGATTTTAATGGATATGCTACATTTGTGAATGAGATTTTTAATTCGGAAAAATTATCCCAAGATAGGAAGATTCGATATAAGTGTATAAATTCTTCATTATTAATGGTCGAAGCGGGATATGGTGTTGCAATTGTACCACAAAAGCTCAAGGTTAATGCAAGCAAAAAAATTTGTTTTATACCACTTAAAGGAGAACAATATTCTTTTGATGTTATTGCAGCCTGGAGAAAATCAAATAATAATCCAGCGATAAAGAAATTCATTCATATATTGTCACAAGTCAGATATGATTGTTTTTGCAATGAGAAAATTGAATCGTTTTAAAATTAAAGGGCTATCTCTAATGAAAATAATTTTCAAAGGAGGTAGCATTTTTTACTTGTAATTTGTAAAATAAAATAATAGGGACAGCAGCTAAGCTTAAAGGAAAAAATTATTTGCTTGCTGAACGTATTCTATCTAAGGTGTTTAAAGGGTGAAGAAAAAGCAAAGTGGTACTTAGGGGGAAGAAAAATGATAAAAAATCTTAATGATTTAATAGAGCAAATTAAATCAAAAAGATGGGGAAAAAAGAAAAGGATCATTGTAGCTGCAGCAGAGGATTTGGATATATTGGAAATAGTTGAAAAGGCTACAGAACTTAAATTAGGAGAATTTATACTTGTAGGAGATAAAGAAAAAATAGAAAAAATAGCAATTAAAAATAATAAGAGACTATTATGTGAAACAATTGATGAGCCTGACAATAGAAAAGCTGTAGAAAAAGCAGTGGAATTTATAGTAAAAGGTGAGGCAGATATAATAATGAAAGGACTGCTGCATACAAGTACATTTCTAAAATCAGTGCTTAATAAAGAAAATGGATTGAATGCGGGTAGATTGATAAGTCAGATCTCAGTCTTTGACAAGGAGTTTGGAGAAGGGCTTCAATTACTGACTGATTGTGCTATGGCAATACAACCTAATTTGGATGAAAAAAAGCAAATCATAGAAAATGCAGTATCACTAGCAAGAAAAATAGGATATAAAAAACCAAGGGTAGCTCTGCTATCCGCACTTGAAATAATAAACCCAACAATACAAGATACAGTAGAGGCTGCAATACTAAGCAAAATGGGTGACAGAGATCAAATAAAAAATGCAGTAATTGATGGACCTTTTGCATTGGATAATGCAATATCACTGGAGGCAGCAAAGCATAAAGGAATTAAAAGTGAGGTTGCAGGAAAAGCAGATATCCTTGTAGCACCTAATTTGCAGGTAGGTAATGTTTTGACAAAAGCACTTACATACTATGCACATAAAGATGTAGCAGCAGCAGTAATGGGAGCGAAAATACCAATTATAATGACTTCAAGGACTGATATGATAAAAAATAAATTACTTTCAGTAGCCTTAGCAAGTTACATTTCGTGATAAGTTATTTGAAAGAGAGGTATGAAATGAAATATTGTATTCTTACTCAATTAAAATATATTGGAATGCTTGCTGAAAGAGATCTTGGTTATAGATCTGTTTTTATAACGGATGATAAAATTAAGCATTCCAAGTTATTTGCCAGACGACTAATGAGTGATGAAGTGTGATCTAAATAGAATTAAATTGTAAGTGAGGCTTGCCTAATAGGGTGAGCCTTATTTTTATATTTTGACAAGTCATAGTTTGTAAAATTTTAAAATAATACTCTTCTTGAGGTTTTTTTATTTTTTCGGAAAATACTAATTTTTAGCTATCTGTTTATATTGGACAAGTATATCTCTCTATCAAATTATAGTTAATAACTATTAATAATAATAAAAGCAATAATTAGTAACTATTGGAAATAAAACAGATGTTTAAGTAAAATTTAAAATGACGAATTATTAAATTTAAGAATGTTAGGAGGAGTAAAATGGATATAAAAATTGGAAATAAAAGATGGAGAATCGTTCTATTACTGACGTTATGTTATTTAATCTTATATATGGATAGATCCTGTATGTCTATGGCAGGTCCGGAAATGATAAATTATTTTGGATGGAATGCCAGTGAATTTGGTTTAGTTTCCACAGCTTTTTTTATTGGATATGCTTGTACTCAGATTTTAGGAGGATGGCTGGCAGATCGTTTTGGTGGCGGAAGAGTTGTTATGTTTGGAGCCATATGGTGGTCCGTATTTGTTTTCCTTACTCCATTTGGATCAACAATAGGCCTTATGGTTGTAATACGTATAGTGATGGGGATGGGTGAAGGTGTTTCACTTCCAGCCATGTCTACAATTATTGCAAAATGGGTACCTAAAAAAGAATCGGGACTGGCATGGGGTATAAGTATAATGGGTGTTTCCATGGGTATTGCATGTGCAATGCCGCTTTCGGCTTGGATTATTAAAATATGGAGTTGGCAGATGGTATTTCATTCATTTGCATTTCTAGCACCAATTTGGGTAGTTATTTGGTGGAAATTTGGAAAGGACAGGCCAGAAGATTATGCTAAAATAAGTAAGGAAGAACTGACGTATATAAGGAAGAAGACATCGGATGACAGCTCCAGTCCAAATGAAGATAATGATCTCACTTATAAGGACATATTTTCTACGCTGTCTGTATGGACAGGTGCATTGTCATTTTTCTGTACCAATTATTTATTTTATCTGTTTATGACGTGGCTTCCTACATATTTTGTAAAAGGAAGGGGATTTGAAATGGGAGCAAGTGCTATTTATACGATGATGCCCTATATTGTTGCAACTTTTACATATCCTATTGGGGGATGGCTAGCAGACAAAGCAGCTAAGAAATTTGGGCATAATATGGGTAGAAAATTATTTCCACTTATTGGAATGGTGGGGGCAGGAATATTACTTGTATTGGGCTCCAGGGCATCAGATCCTATTTCCGCAGTTGTACTTATATCCATATCAAATGGTATATTGTGTTTAACAATGGGAGGGTATTATTCTATGCCTATGATCTTCTCTTCCAAAGATGCAGGAAAAATTACTGGACTTTATGCGACTTTCGCTACAATAGGAGGTATATCAGCTCCGTTGCTTACAGGGATAATAGTTGATAGTTATGGATACTCAAGTGCTTTGTATCTGGGTGCAGGCATATCTATACTGGGTGCAATTATTTTATTGACAAGTCAAGTGAGACCTATAGTACCTATATCTAGGAGAAAATCATCAGATAAAAAAGTACAAGTGTAATTTTTGATTATTTGAGAAAAGGAGTACTGTAAAGTTATTTTTTAAAATAACTTTACAGTACTCTATTTTTATAATTTTGATTTGTCTTGTATGGCAGTCTCCTATTTTTGGCTATTTGTGTATGTTAGATAAGTATGTCTTTCCCTCAAAATTATAGTTAATAACTATTGATAGTGACAAAAATGATAATTAGTAACTATTGGAAATATAATAAACGTTTAACTAAAATGGAAGCATAGAAGTTTTTACAAAATATCAGGGAGGTAGTAAGGTGTCAAAATTAAGCGAAAACGAATTCAAAGCATACTTAAAGCAGGTGAGAGCTTTAGCTGAAGGTCCTTTTGAGGAAATTCAGAAAGAAGTTGAGGTAACAAATAAGTTCCCTCAGAAATTCTTTGACCTGGCAATTCAAAACAATTTATATAGATGTGCGTTGCCGGAGAAATATGGTGGATGGGGATTGAGCCCATTGCAGATATTACAAGTACAGGAAGAGTTCAGCAGGGGACCAGGAGGAATGCGTATGCACCTTCATTATGCAGTAGATATGAACTGGAGAATTCTCGATGATTTTGGAAATAGAGAATTGAAAGATGAATATATGGACAAATTTCAGGACAAGACAATTTTTACCTGCTTTGCTTTAACGGAAAAAACGGGTGGTACAGGTGCAGATTTGCATACAAGGGCTGTAAGAGATGGTGATGACTACATAATAAATGGTGAAAAGACTTTGATTTCTCATACAGATTGTTGTGAATTTGCATATGTAATTACTGTTACTGATCCAGATGCTCCTAATGATAAGAGATTATCTGCTTTCTTTGTACCAGTTAATACTCCTGGTTATGAAGTCGTTCCTATGCCTCATATGATGGGATGTCGCGGTGCCGGGCATGCAGGATTAAAATTTACCAATATGAGAGTTAACAAGAAGTATCTACTTGGTAAAGAAGGAGACGGACTTAAGGTGGCAATACACTCATTATCTGTGTCAAGGGCTCATATAGCAGTGAGTAATCTCGGCATGGCACAAAGGATGCTGGAAATGGCTATTGCGAGAGCAAAAGACAGAGTCACATTTGGTAAACCGTTGGTTAAAAGACAAGCAATACAGCAGATGATTGCAGATATGGGTACTGAAATATTTGCACTGAGAATGATGATCTATAATTTTGCTAAAGATTATGAAGAAGGTAAAGATATTGAAATGAAAGCAGCTATGTGTAAGCTTCATAGTATAAATACCGTAAAATTAGTGTCTGATTATTGTCTGGAGATATTTGGTGGTATTGGATATTTTGAAGACAATCCTTATGGACCGGTAGAAAGAATGTATCGTGATTGTCGTGCAATGTGGTTAGAAGAGGGACCTAGATCGGTTCAAAGATTAACGGCTGCGAGAAAATTAATTGCAAGTGGCGGTGTTATTGATTAATTTTCTTATTATAATTTGCAAGGTGGAAAAAATATTTTAGTTCCAAAGTAGAAATGCTTTGTGAAAGTATTTTTGAGTTAATCCGGACTTATTCGGCTATATGCAAGAATTTGATCCGGAAACCTTGCTGTATCTAAAATAGCAGTTATTACATGGAAAAGATATTATGAAATACATTCAATATATACACTTGGGATCTAAAAGAGAATTAGAACTGCTTGAAAAATAATGAGAGGTGGAAAATTAATGAGCTTATTGTATACCAAGGAGCAGAAAGAATTAATTGCTCTTGTAAAAGAGATGGCAGAAAATGAAATTAAGCCATATATTCAGGAATTAGATGAAAAAGGCGAATGTCCCAGAGAAATGTTTAAGTGTTCTTTTGATATGGGGCTTCATATGCTTGAAATCCCTAAGAGTTATGGTGGAACTGGTTTAAGCTATGAGACTACGGCTATGATTTTTGAAGAGCTGGCAAAGGTTGATGCAGGTTATGCAATTACTTTTGTTACTACATTTGTTGCTTTAAGAAATGTGATTCTTTCCGGTACTCCTGAACAGGGCAAGTATTTTGCTGATGTTATTGGGAAAGGCAATTTTGCATCTTTTGCACTTACTGAACCCAATGCAGGTTCAGATCCTGCAGCTATTAGGGGAACTGCTGTAAAAGACGGAGATGAATATATTTTAAATGCCTCTAAGACATTTATCACAAATGGAGCCTTGGCTTCATTGTTTGTAGGATTTTTCAAAACTGATCCGGAAGCAGGACATAATGGAATTTCGGCATTTATTATTGATGCAGATACACCGGGAATTACTATTGGAAAACATGAAGATAAAATGGGACTCCGCTTATCAAATACTACGGATGTCATTTTTGAAGATGTCAGAGTCCCTGCATCCAATATGCTGGGAAAAGATGGGGGCGGATTTAAACTGGCATTAAATGCACTTAATCTATCCAGAGCTTTCGTTGCCACTTTAGCAGTAGGTATTATGCAGAGGGCTTTAGATGAATCTATAAAATATGCAAAAGAAAGAAAACAATTTGGCAAGCCTATTATTAAATTTCAGATGGTACAGCAGATGCTGGCTGATATGGCAATTAAAATAGAGGCATCTAGAGTATTGGTAAATAATACTATGCGGTTAATGGACAATGGAAATCTTGTTCGTAAGGAAGGTGCTATTACTAAGACTTTTGTATCTGATTGTGATCAAGAAGTTACGTCCAATGCAGTCCAAATTTTTGGCGGATACGGATATAGCAAAGAGTACCCTGTAGAAAAGCTTATGAGAGATTGTAAAGTATTTCAGATTTTTGAAGGAACTAATCAAATCCAAAGAATGACTATAGCAGGTGTATTAGAAAGGGAATATAAATAAGGGGGAAGCAAGATGAATATTGTTGTTTGCGTTAAGCAGGTTCCTGATACGACGGAAATTAAAATTGATCCAGTAAAAAATACTCTCATTCGTAAAGGAGTTCCAAGTATTTTAAACCCATTTGACAAAAATGCTTTAGAACAAGCTCTTAAATTGAAAGACAGATATGGTGGAAGGGTCACTGTAATTTCTATGGGGCCTGACCATGCAAAGGAAGTTTTAAGGGAAGCTCTTTCTATGGGTGCCGATAAAGCATATTTAGTTACGGATAGGGCCTTTGGTGGTTCAGATACCTATGCTACTAGTTATATTTTATCTAAGGTAATTGAAAAATTAGGGTCCTTTGATTTTGTCCTTGTGGGAAAACAGGCAATTGATGGAGATACAGGACAGACAGGTTCAAGCATTGCAGAGCATCTGGGAATTTCTAGACTGAGTTATGTCCTTGATATTGAAATAAGTAAGAGTAAATGTATTGTAAAGCGTCAGGTGGAGGAAGGTATAGAAGTGGTGGAAACAAAATTACCGGTTCTCTGTACTTTGACTAAGGAAAGCAATAAACCGAGGTATGCAACTATTAGGGGGAAAATAGACTCGTTAAAAGCAGAAATAGAGGAGATTCACTTGACGGATGTGCCCGATATCGATACTACTAAAATTGGACTCAATGGTTCGCCTACAAGGGTAAAAGCAACTTTTACACCAAAGCGTCAGTCCAGTGGTGAAATAATGGAAGCTGTAAATCCGGAAAAAACGGCGAAAGTTTTAGTGGGTAAGCTTGTGGAATCAAAATTATTATAAAGGGGATTTTTAATTATGAGTTTTGAGGAATATAAAGATATATGGGTATTTATAGAATGCTTTCAAGGACAGCCAAAAAATGTTGGATTTGAACTTTTGGGGCAGGGAAGGATACTGGCAGATAGGCTCAAACAGAAATTATGTGCAGTGGTTATTGAAAGCAATGTCGATAAGGCAATTGATGGTGCAAAGTGTTACGGTGCAGATAAAATTTATGTAGTTCAGGGAGAAGAGTATAAAAATTATTCTTCTGATTCCTATGGAAATGCATTTTTAAAATTATGTCATAAATATAGGCCAAATACCATTTTAATAGGTGCCACTATAAGGGGAAGGGAACTTGGATCTAAAATTGCAGTTAGTCTGAGGACAGGTCTTACTGCGGATTGTACAGCGTTAAGTGTAGATGAGGATAATGCAAATGTTGTATGGGAAAGGCCTGCCTTTGGAGGTAATCTCTATGCTCAGATTCTATGCAGTGGCACACGTCCTCAGATGGGTACTGTAAGGCCAGGTGCTTTTAAAAAACCGGAAAAAGAGGAGAACAATATTAGCAAAATAATTACAGAAAATATCAGGATGGATAAAGTTTCTGCTCTTACAAAAGTAATAGATTTCATTAAATCTACGGAAGATGCTGGAGTTAAACTGGAGGAAGCGGAGTATATTGTGTCTGGTGGAAGGGGAATGAAAGGACCGGAAAATTTTGCAATGCTTAAAGAACTAGCCGATTTACTGGGAGGAGCCGTGGGAGCGTCAAGAGCGGCTGTGGATTCGGGCTGGGTTCCCCAATCAAAGCAAGTAGGACAGACTGGTAAAACTGTTTCACCAAGAGTTTATATTGCATGTGGAATTTCTGGAGCAGTGCAACATCTTGCGGGAATGAGTTCTTCAGATACTATTATAGCAATTAATAAAGATGAATCTGCGCCGATTTTTGAAGTAGCGGATTATGGTGTAGTAGGTGATGTATTTGAAATGGTTCCAGCATTAATTAAAGAAGTTCGTTCAATAAAAAACCTATAATTGAAGAATGTTTCAAGCTGTGTTCTTTCTTATAAGGAGATAAAGGGCTATGATAGGTGAAATTAAGATAAATAGCAGTCGAAAAAAAATATATGAAAAAATGGGATACTGGGGGGATAAAACTCTTCTGGATTATTGGAATGTATCTGTGAAAGATTATGCGGATCGAGAATTTGTTGTAGATGATAGAGGATACCGGTACACCTATAAGGAGATAGACGAAAAGGCGGGGGTTATTGCTTCTTATTTTATTAAGGTTGGTATTGAGCCAGGAGATGTAATTTCTTTTCAGATACCTGTATGGAGTGAATTTGTTCTGATTGTTGTTGCATGTATGAAAGTAGGTGCTGTAATTAATCCTATTGGTATGTGTTATGACGAAAAAGAAGTTGTTTATCTTTTGAATCTTACTGAGAGTAAAATTTTTATTTGTCCAACATTGTATCATAAGACCGATTATGAAAAATCGATTATATCGGCTAAAAAATATATAAAAAGTTTAAGTAATGTTGTGTTGTTGGATAATCTTAAAACGAAAAAAAGTGAAAATGTTACTTTGAAAGAAATTCTTTCTACTTATACTACTTTAGCAGATGAAGTTAAAGTCAATAGTAATGATGTTGCAGCTGTTCTTTTTACTTCAGGGACTACCGGGCACACAAAAGGGGTCATGCTTACACATAACAACATAATATTTAGCGAAAGATATTTTAACAGAGAATTAAGTCTTACTAAAGATGATGTTATGTTTATGCCTGCACCGTTAAACCATGCTACTGGATTTCACCATGGAATTATTGCCCCTATGTTTATTGGAGCAAAGGTTATTTTGCAGAGTAGGTTTAAGAGTAAAGAGGCAATTGAACTTATGAATGCGGAAAAATGCACTTATTCAATGGGTTCAACCCCTTTTATATATGATATTTTAAATGATATGGAAAATGAGGGGCTGCGTCTTAATTCGTTAAAATTTTATCTTTGTGGCGGGGCTCCAGTGCCTGGGAATATGGTTCGAAGAGCTTATGAATATGGTGTTAAACTGTGTGAAGTCTATGGTTCTACAGAAAGCGTTCCTCATGCATTTGTGAGATTAGATGAAACTTTGGAATTGATGGGAAGTACTTCAGGAAGACCTGTAGAGGGAGTAGAAGTTCGTATTGTAGATGAGAATAGGCAAGATGTTTTTCCAGGAACAGTTGGGGAAGAAGTATCTCGTGGACCCAATGTATTTGTAGGATATATTAATAACAAAAAAGCTACGGATAAAGTATTGGACGATGAAGGGTGGTTCTACAGCGGCGATCTATGTGTCGGCGATGAAGATGGCAATATTAAAATAGTAGGAAGAAAGAAAGACATGATTATCAGGGGAGGAGAAAATCTTAATCCCAATATTATTGGCAGCTATATTGTCGAGTGTCCAATGATTCAGGATCAGGCAGTGATAGGGATGCCTGATGAGCGGCTTGGCGAACGGATTTGTGCTTATGTTGTATTGAAGTCAGAACAGAGATCTTTAACGTTAAAAAAACTTTTAAAGTACTTGAAACAGAAAAGGATTCCCAAAAGGTATTGGCCAGAAAGATTGGAAATTATAGGTGAAATTCCTAGAACTGATAGTGGAAAAGTGAAAAAGAATTTATTGAGGGAAGATTTAAAATTACGTATGCATAAGGAGGAATTAGTTTGCGAGAACAGGAATTTGGGCCAAGGAGATCTAAAGAGACTGTAAAACCTGGAGTTATGTGTCAAGAGATAGTGTTCTATTATTGTAAACATTGTAAAAATCTTTTTCAGCTGTTTGGTGCTGGGGAAGGAAAAATCCTTACTTGCTGTGGCGAAAAAATGCAGTTATTGGATGCTAAATCTCCTTCAGAAGTTTCAGAGTGTGTGTTGATTGATTATAAAATAACGGGGGGATACAACGAAAATGCAGTAGAAGTTTTCTGGAAAATAAAAAAAAGGAATGTTTCAATAAAATGGATTTATATTAAAACTTTTACAGGGGGACAGATAAAGTATGTGACAAATCCCCAAAAAACATCTTTTATATTTGCGTTGGCGGATGAAGATGCCTATGCGTATTGTGATGAAGATCCCTGCTTGGAATGTGTATTTCAGTGTAAAAGGGGATTTGAAATCTATGCATATATGGGGGCAGGTGTGTTGATAAAGGTTCCTCTGGAAAAATGCATGCCAATTGGCAGTCCTGATCCTATAGCTTTTTCTCCTTTTTAATTATATAGCTTATAAATGTCTTTACAGGTATGGTGTGATAATGTTTTTTACCATAACACATGTATACTATGTGTGCATTGAATTTGGATGGCATGTCCAACTTAATGAGCTTTAAATTATGAAATTGAAGTAAATACGGAGTGTGTGCAACTATGCCAACTTTATCTGTAGAAGACATAATCCCACCAATGGCAACTTCATCGTCAAAAGCATATGTTGCACGTAAACCAAAGGGCTTTAAAAGTTTTTTAACGGATTTTCCAATGGATAGATTATCCCGGTAGGTGATTAGAGAATAATTATGGATATCTTTGAGATTAACGAATTTTTCTTTTGCCAAAGTATGATTAACGTTTACAATGAGAATAAATTCCTGAGATATAATCGGAATAAACTCAAGATCAGGTTCGTTTTCCAAAAAAGAGCAAAATCCAATGTCATATTTTTCGGACTTAATACCTTGTACAATTTCCGATGTCACATTAGTGAAGATATTAAATTTTGTTTTGGCATTTAGAGTTTTTAAAAATCGGTTAATTGCCTTGGGCAAAAAATTATATAATGTTGGGACACACCCTATATCAATACTTCCAGCGATATTTCCAGTTTCTTTTTTCACATAATCAATTCCTTTTTCTAGTTCATTTAGAGATGCACACACATAATGATAGAATTGTTTTCCATACTTTGTCAGTTTAGCGTTTCGACCATTTTTAACAAAAAGTTTAATACCAAGCTCTTCTTCCAAAGATGAAATGGAGCCACTTAAAGTGGGTTGTGTTATATACAGCTCTTGAGCAGCTTTAGTGAAATGTTGTAGTTCAGCCAGTTTTTTAAAATAATATAATTGGTTTAAGTTCATGGATATTCCCCCTTAAGTATATACTTAGTTTTACAAATTTTACAGTATGTTCATGTAAATTTTATCACAATATTATGATAATTTCTACATTTTAATAAATTTTCAGCAAGATTTATGCTAATATTTTCAATTATTATAATAATGTGAAATTTTTAAGTAGGAAGGAAGTAAAAAAGACAATGAGTTCAGAAATTGGTAATAAGCGATGGTTTATTGCATTTATGATGGTTTTTGTTTATGCTGCTATGTATCTTGGCAGATCGAGTCTTTCATATGTTGGACCCGTACTTATGAAACAATTTGGTTGGAATGCTACCCAGTTTGGTTTGGCTTCTACAGCATTTTTTATAGGTTATGGTCTTACAATGCTTCCATCTGGCCCGTTAGCCGATAAATTTGGTACTACCAGAGTCTTAATATTCGGTGTTCTTTTCTGGTCAGTGTTTGTTTTCTTAACGCCATTCGTTGCATCACTTGGAATGATTATCATCGTTCGTGCCTTAACTGGTGTAGGTCAAGGTACTGTTCTACCTTCTAATGGTACGTTGATGTCAAGATGGATGCCTCAGAAGGAAGTTGGTTTAGCACAGGGCATCGTTATGATTGGCACACCGTTGGGTATTGCTCTTACCATGTTAACTGCACCATTTATCATGGCAAGTTTTGGCTGGAAGTCAGTTTTTTGGATATTTGCTCTTATAGGCCCTATATGGACATTTGTTTGGTTGAAGTTTGGTAAAGACAGGCCTGAGGATGATCACAGGCTTTCTAAGGCGGAATTAGAGTATATTAAATCAGGCCAGGTAAACAAGGAAATTACTGGGGATGCTGCCAAAGTTGTTGCCAAAGATATTTATTCAACACCATCTGTATGGATTGTTGCTCTTTCTTATTTCGCAAGTAACTATCTATTCTTTATGTTTATGACTTGGTTGCCTACTTATTTTGCCATTGGGCGTGGTTTTTCAATGAAAACAGCCGGTCTGCTTTTAGTAGCGCCTTATATTGTAGCTATGTTTTGTTATCCCCTTGGCGGCAAATTAGCCGATTCATTTGCTAAAAAACTGGGAGATAATGTAGGTCGTAAAATGTTCGAGGTTATTGGGCTAGCTGGAGCTGCTATTTTATTAGTATTATCAAGTTTGTCTACTAATATTATTGTAGCTGTTATATATCTTTCTATTTCAAATGGGCTACTTTCTATCACTCAAGCACCTTTCTTTTCAACTGCTGTCATTTATTCGCCGAAAAATGCTGGCATGATTTCTGGATTATATGGATTCTTTGGCACAGCAGCAGGCCTTATAGCTCCGATTGTTACTGGTATCATAGTTGATTCTGCTGGTTATAACAATGCCCTTTTTGTAGGTGCTGCAGTTGCCGTAGTTGGTGCAGTTATAATGTTATTTGCCAAAATTAAGCCGGTTGAAGCAAAGAAAGCTAAGTTTAAAGGCCCTGTATCTATCTAAATTAATTTGAAAATTTAGATATTTCAATAAGTAACAATTATATAAAAAATTATAAGTGAAAGGATTGATCAAAATGGATGATAAGACGACAGAAAATTGGTTCAAAAATGGTGAACCTCTAAAAGGAAAGGTAGCAGTTATAACTGGCGGCGGGACAGGAATTGGACGTGCTACTGCATTGACATTGTCTGCAGCAGGAGCAAAAGTAGTGTTAGCAGGACGAAGAGTAGGAAAACTGACAGGAGTTCAGGAAGAGATCGAGGAAGCTGGCGGCGAGGCCCTAAGTGTTGCCACAGATATCTTGGTTCAGAAAGATATAGATAATTTAATGGCACAAGCCTGTAATGCTTTTGGAACAGTTGATATCTTAGCGAACATTTCAGGTATAGCAATTCCAAGAATAAATACCCTTGATATTAAAGCAGAAGATTGGGACAAAGTTCTTAATACTAATCTGAGGGCAACATTTTTTGTTTCTCAGGCTGCTGCTAGGATTATGGCTAAGAAGGATGGAGGCAGAATCGTCACTATGACATCAGAAAGAGGTGTAAGGGCTTTACCAAATATAGTTCCCTATTGTACTTCAAAAGGAGCTTTAATGTCCATGACAACTGCATTGGCTATAGATCTTGCTCCATACAATATTAATGTTAATGCTGTAGCCCCTGGATACGTCATGACAGATATGGTTTCAGGCCTGTTGGCTGACAAAGCAAGATTACAAAGCGTTCTTGATAGAACCCCTTTAAACAAGATGGGAACCGTAGATGAAATGGCAGCTGCTGTGCTTTATTTCTGCATTCCTCAATCATCATATACTACAGGGCAGACATTGATATTGGATGGTGGATGGGGTTGTCAGTAATCCGAAAAAATTGTTTTGATTAAGCGATAAGTTATTAGTAAAGACATAAAAATTAATAAAATAAAAAATGGAGGTAAGTTTATTATGAAGGGTAATATGGATGCTATTTTAAAAACTAAAGGTGCACCTAAAAGTGTGGAATTTGCTTCTGTGCCGATTCCTCAAATCACTCCTGATCAGGTGTTAGTTCGAATTAAAGCCAGTGGAATCTGTGGAACAGACCATTCTCTATATCATTGGAGTGAGGCAATCGCAAGTTCTTATGATCTCAGTTTTCCTGCTATTTTTGGGCATGAATTTTCTGGAGTAATAGCCGAAGTGGGAAGCCAAGTAGAGGGAATTAAGGTTGGAGAACGTGTTACTGTAAATCCTATAATATATTGTGGAAAGTGTAGTTATTGTGCAGAGGGGAATATCGAAGTATGTGACAACCGTCCGTTTTTAGGAACAGACTATGATGGCGGATTTGCACAGTATGTAGCTGTTAGAGCTGTCAATATAATAAAGCTCCCGGATACTGTAAGCTTTAAATCAGGGGCGTTGATGGAACCCTTGTGTGTAGCAATCCATGCTGTGGACAGAGTTAAACCTGAATTTGGAGATTCTGTTGTAGTCATGGGGCCAGGAGCTATTGGGCTTTTGATGCTTTTAGTTTTAAAAAATATGGGTGTTGGAAAGGTAATTGTAGCTGGAACTTCAGCTGACAAGGAAAGACTGGAAATGGCCAAAACATTAGGAGCCGATTATATCCTAAATACACAGGACGAAGGTGCTGTGAAAAAGGTAAAAGATCTTACTGGAAGCAAAGGTGCAGATGTTATATTTGATGCTACCGGCCATAATTCTGCAATTCAAATGGCTGTTCAAATGATAACTAAGCGCGGCAGAATAGGTGTGACGGGATTGCCTCCAAGACCAAGTGAACTCATGATGACTCAAATAGCAATGAATGAAATTAGCATTATTGGAAATAGAGCTTATGAACGTAAGAATTGGCTCCAGGCTTGTAAAATGATAGATCAGGGTTTAAACATAGAAGCAATTGGGACCCATACGATGCCTCTAAAAGACTTTGAAAAAGGCATTGATTTGATTGATCAGAAAAAAGGATTGAGAATTATACTTCAACCGTAGCGTTTTATAAAAAGAAGATATTAGTAAATTCAGTATTCCTGATATTTGGAACTGAATTTACTATTTTATAGATTTGGAGGATTGTAGAATGAGTATAAAACCAATTACGAAAATAAAAATTCTTGATTTGACAAGGTATTTGCCGGGAGGTTATGCTACACAGGTATTTGCAGATCTTGGAGCTGAAGTAATAAAAATCGAGGAAATGAAAAAGGGTGACTTTTGCAGGGGAGATGAACCGAAAATTAATGGTGTAAGTTATTATTTTTCTGCATTATGTCGTAATAAAAAAAGTCTGACAGTTAATCTCAAAGACAGCAGTGGAAAACGAATTTTTAAATTATTAGCGAAAAAAGCGGATATAATAGTGGAAAATTTTAGGCCTGGAGTTACCAAACGATTGGGAATTGATTATGCTGAAATAAAAAAAATTAACCCTAAAATAATTTATTGTTCTTTATCAGCTTTCGGGCAGAGCAATCCTGCAAGTTTAAAGGCCACTCATGATTTAAATTTACAGGCGTTAAGTGGATATTTATCGCTAAATGGAGGTAAACCTTCTCCCATACATTTGGCGGATGTGGCAACTGCAATGGTATCTGCCATAGGAATTTCAATAGCTTTGTTTTATCGCGAAGTAACTGGGAAGGGTCAGTATGTAGATGTAGGGATGTTTGATTCTTTTTCATGGTGGCTGAGTTTGTTGTATAGTAGATTTCATTTCCAGGGAAATAAAATTTCTCCGGAGACAATTGAGTATCCGGCGCTTTGCTATAATACCTATGCAACAAAAGATAACAAGTTGATGGCATTTGGCATGGTTGAGCCTAAATTCTGGAAAGAGTTTTGTGAAAAAACAGGAATGGAGGAACTCATACCTAAGCAATTTTTGAGACGCCATGAAGCTCCGGAAGAGTGGGAAAAACTATCTGCTTTGGTAGCAAGTAAAACTCAAAAAGAATGGCTAGAGTGGCTTAAAGGTAAAGATATTTGTATTGCTCCAGTTAAGAATGTAGCGGAAGCTGTAAAAGATATGATGGAAGATGATACTGGAATAGTTGATTATGTGAATTTTCCCGTAGTGGGGAGCATACTGCAAACGGCATTGCCATTAAAAATGTCGGAGGTTCCCGTGTCATTTCAATCAGCAACTCCGCCACCAGCATTAGGGGAAAATACCGCAGAAATATTAGAGAAAATTGGATTTAGTAAAGAAGATATAAAAGATCTGGCGGAACAGGGAGTTATATCTCTATATAAAGAATTGGATTAATAAAATAAACTAAATAAAGGAGAGGTTTATGAGTATGAAAGGCTTAGAAGGACTTAAAGTTATAGAGTTAGCTGGTTATGTGGCAGCACCAGCATGTCCAAGGATTCTTGGCGAGATGGGAGCAGAGATTATTAAAATTGAGCCGTTTACAGGAGATGAACAGCGTACACAGGGTGCCAGCCATGGAATGTTGAAAACGGATGTTGAAGATCCATCATTTGATATGAGCAGTATAAATAAAAACTGGCTGGCGGTAAATTTAAAAACTGACGAGGGAAGAGAATTTGCTTATAAATTGATAGAGACAGCTGATATTTTTATTACAAGTTTCAGGGATAAGGCTCTGGAAAGATTGGGCATGGACTATGAAACCATTCACAAAAAATTTCCACATGTTGTTTGGGGCCAAATGAGAGGTTACGGAGAAAGGGGACCTGAAAAGGATTCAAAGGGATTTGATGCGACATCTTATTCAGCTCGAGGAGGCCTTATTACGGCGTTTCCTCAGAAGGGCGAAAGTCCTGTTAATGTGGTATCTGCATTTGGTGATTTTAATGCAGCTATTGCTCTGGCAGCCGGTGTTTTAGCTGCTTTGGTGAGAAAAGACAGAACAGGAGAAGGAGATAAAGTTGTCGTCAATCTTTATCATACTGCCGTATGGGCTATGCAGATTGCAGTAGTTTCTCGTCAATTTGGCAGAGAATATCCAAGGTCTAGAAAAGAAGTCCCATGTCCGTCCAATAACTGTTATCAAACTAAAGATGGAGTTTGGTTTATGATCTGTTATGGTAATTATAATAAATATTTTGAGGACATGTGTCATGCCTTTGGCCTGGAACAATTGATCGGCAACAAGGAACTGGATACATTAGAAGCACTGGGGAAGAATGGCAAAAACGTTGATGTTATCAGATACTTTGAAGAAGCATTTGCCAAAAAAAATTGGAATGAGTGGGAAGTAATATTTAAAAAATGGGATATGCCTTACCAGAAATGCTTTACTATTGATGATATTATTTCGGATGAGGAGGCCTATGATAATGATATATTGAGGCATATTAATTACGATGCTTTTGGGGATAGAGTTATTCCAACAAGTCCAATTAGATTTGGGAGTATAGGTGATCCTGAGCTGTGGCTGAATAAACCAGTTGGATATGATACTATTGAATATATGAAAAAATATGGTTATTCTGAAGAGCAAATTGATAAGTTAATTGCTGATGGTGTTATTAAAGCTTACAAGGGCAAAAAACTCAATTTTAATAAAGTTAAAAAGGGACCTGGACTTTAGAAATTTTGACGCCCCTGAGTTTAAAACTTCCGGATCAATTACCTTGAGGGGAGTTGGATTTGCAAATGCGGCAGGTAGAGTTGCATCTATTGTAACACCTCCTATAATTGCTGCAATTTTGACAACTTATGGAACAAATGCAGTTTTTGCTACAGTATTAGGACTACTTGTATTTTTTGCAGTTGTTATAGGTGTTGCAGGGGTTGAAACAATGGGCAAATCACTGGAAGAGATAAATAAGGATGTATATTTATGATCATTTAAAATAAGTTAATGAAAAAAGTTTACTTTCATAACTTGCTAAATCATGAAAGTAAACTTTTGTAGAGGAGTCTGATTAATACTTGCTCATTGCCTTATAAACAGGCAGTCCTATCAATGTTAATACCAAACCTATTCCAGCGTTCATTGGCTGTGTGATTATAGTATTAATAAGAATATATAATCCACCAATGATTGCCACTGCAGGAATTATTGGATACATCGGCACTTTATAGGGTCTATATAAATCTGGCTGTTTCTTTCTCAATATAAACACACTATAGAAAGTAAGAATATAAAATATAAATATTACAAATATAGTGAGATCTGTCAATTGATCAAATTTACCTGAAAATATGTATAGTATACTTACAATGATCTCTAATATGCCAGCATTTACTGGAGTTTTAAATGTAGGGTGTAATCTAGATAGCCATGCACTTCCTGGTAGAGTCCCTTCTGTAGCCAGTTTATAAGGAATTCTCATACAAGTTAAAATATTTCCATTCAATGTTCCAAATACGGATATCAAGATACCTATAGTTATGATTTTTCCACCGTTTGTTCCAAATATTATTTTTGCAACATCTGCAGCAGGAGTTTCTGTTGCAGCTAAAGCTGATGAAGGCAATACGAATAAATAAGCTATATTTATCAATAAATATACGGCCATAACTAATGAAAGGCCTCCGATTATTGCTTTAGGAAGATCCTTTGCTGGGTTTTTCATTTCACCTGCAATAACGCCTACGCTTATCCAGCCATCATAGGCAAACATTGTTGCTATTAAAGCTGAACCCAATCCTGAAACTACCGGATGATCTGCTGCTGTCATTGGAAGCAAATTAACGGTACCGCCGCCACCTTTTGCAAATCCTACGATAATGATAGCTGCCAAAGGTATTAATTTACATATTGTTGATACTGTTTGAATGTAAGCACCTGTTTTCGAACCAAGGCAGTTCATTGCAAATAAGAAAACGGCCGTAATAATAGCTATAGTATTCAGCATTCCGACTGATATTCCCGTTAAATTAATAACCTGAGTTGAAAATATAATAGCTAATGCAGCTATTGTAGCTGGATAGAAAATAACTGTCTGTACCCATCCCAAAAGAAACCCCCAGATTTTACCGTATGCTTCCTCTAGATATACTATCATGCCACCTGTTTTTGGTATTGCCGCAGACAGTTCCGCAACTGTAAGTCCACCTGCTATTGATAAAATTCCTCCCAATATCCATGCAATAATTCCCAACCCTGGTGCTCCTGTTGCATTGAAAATTGCATGAGATTTAAAGAATACTCCGGAACCGATAACCATTCCTATAACAAGTGATACCGCTGGTATTAGTCCAATTTCTTTTTTAAGACTGCTTTCATTACTAATTGCTTTTTTCGATTCGTCCATTATTTTTCATTCCTCCAGTTTTATAATGGTGTTTTCTGATTATAAACTTTTAACAAAGTTGTTTATCCTTTTAATTCCTTCTTCTATATTTTGATTTGAAGTTGCATAAGATATTCTAACAAATCCCTCGCCGTGTTTTCCAAAACCAGTACCTGGAACCACAACAACTCGGGCTTCTTTTAATAACCTCATTGCAAATTCTTCTGAAGTTAACCCTGTTTTGGTTATGTTTATGAATGCATAGAATGCACCTTTTGGCTTTTTGCAAGACAGGTTCTCTATTGAATTGATCCCGTCATATATCAGTTTTCTTCTTTCTGCATACTTCTCAATCATATTATTTAATGAGTCCTGTGGACCTTCCAGAGCTTCTAGTGCAGCAAATTGCGTAGCTGAGTTAACACATGCACAAACATTTTCTTGCAATTTAGTCATATTACTAATTATTTCCTTGGGACCTGCTGTAAAACCAACTCTCCATCCAGTCATAGCATAACTTTTTGAGAAGCTATCTATGAGAATTGTCCTTTCCTTCATGCTCTTTATTGAAGTTATACTGGAGAATTTGACATCATCATAAACAAAACGTCTATATACTTCATCTGAAAATACCAACAAGTCATACTTTATAGCAATTTTGGCTATATCTTCTAATACTTCACGGCTCGCTACGCCACCTGTTGGATTTGCTGGTGAATTTATTATTATTGCTTTGGTTTTAGGTGTAATTGCTTTAGCAAGCTTATCAGGATTATAAATAAAACTGTCTTCTTCAAAAACTTGTACAAATTTTGGTACAGCACCACATATTAATACTTGATTGGGATAATTTGTCCAGCAAGGATCAGTAAGTATTATTTCATCACCTTGATTAAATGCGGTGATCATTGAAAGCATTAATGCTTCCATCCCTCCAGTAGTTATAATGATTTCAGTTTCTGGGTCATAATCAATTCCATTATATTCTTTTAATTTTTTTGACACAGCTTTTCTCAATGGTAAAATGCCAGCATTAGGAGTATAATGTGTTTCTCCAGCATCAAGAGCCTTTTTTGCAGCGTCAATTATATTCCGCGGAGTTATGAAATCGGGCTCCCCGACAGCAAAGCTTATTACATTATCCATTGTAGATGCAATATCAAACATTTTTCTAATAGATGAACGCGGAATTTCAGTGGCTTTTGATAATTTAATCATAATGTTCTCCTCCAGACTTTATTTTAGTTTTTTGCATTTATCTCTTTTTTATTAAAATTATTAATATATCATTTTAAATTTTATAATTTCATAAATTCAATCAATTCTTTTTTTGATGGGTAACCATCGTTATCTCCTGGTGACATCACTGCTAATGCTCCTATTGCATTTCCCCTCCTGATAGAATCCCTCATGCTCAATCCTTCCAGAAATCCACTTATAACTCCGGCTGCGAAACCATCACCAGCACCAACAGTATCAACCACTTTATCGACCTTAAATCCTTCTACCAAATAAGATCCTTTTTTTGATTTTACAAATGCACCTTTTTCCCCAAGTTTTATAATTGCAAATTTAACACCTTTTTTTAAATAAAAATCGGCAATTCCTTCTTTTTTATCACTTCCCGTTAATATCAATCCTTCACCTATACCGGGCATTACATAATCACATTTAGACGCCAGGTCGTTTATTGTTTTAACCATTTCCTCTTTGCTTGCCCATAATTGCGGCCTCAGATTGGGATCGAAAATGATCGGTATATTATTTCCTTTAATAGAATTCAATAATTTATAAACCGATTTCCTGGTATTCTCAGATAATGCCGGAAAAATTCCGGATATATAAGCACACTTGACTCCCTTCAAATCCAGATTGTTTAAATCATTTATATCGAAGTGAGCTGCGGCAGAATTTTTTCTGAAATAAAATATTTTAGGGTCTCCCTTGCTTACTTTTGATTTCAATTGAAATCCGGTAGGATAATCATTAGTTGAACGTATATAATCTGTCCCTATGTTTTCTTTTTTTAAGTTTCTCTTAATAAATATTCCAAAAGGATCTTCCCCCAATTTTGTGATGTATTCCACGGAATGTCCCAGTCTGGATAAGCCGACACATACATTGACTTCAGCACCAGCCAAATATTTTTTAAAATGATTTACTTCACTTAATTCTTTGTCCAATTCATCAGCTCCAGCTGCTCCAAATAAAACTAATGGTTCTCCAATTGTTATTACTTCACTCATTTTTTACCTCCGCTTAAAAGTTATTTATCCGACCGCTACCATTGCTAATACTCCTAACGCACTCTGTGAAAGCGACTGTCATCAAATCAAAGATTTGGGACATCTGCTTTTCTTAAAGTTGGAGATAAGCACTGCTACGCGCCTGGATAAGTTCTTCCCCTAAAGGATAACGTATTCTAAATGCTAAAGACACTAAGAATACTGTTAATAAGGTTCAGGTGGAGAAAAGTATTTCTTATTAGCAAACTCCATCTAAGCCTAAGAATCACTTGATATTAGTATTCCAACACCTTCTTAATCTCTTCTTTTATAACTGAAAAGTCTTCACATGGGTACTCTAAACTAACCGGAATATCTTTAGGAAATATATTAAGCACTTTTTTCCACGGTATACTTCCTTCATTTAGCAAAACTGTCTTAAGTCCATTGGCAGTTTTTTTAACGTCCTTTAGATGTATATGTCTAGTAAAATCCTTCAACAATTTTGCATTTTCCATCTCATCTTCATTTACCCAAGACCAGTTTCCAATATCATAGACGTAGCCAATATCAATATTTTCTTTTCTGCAAGCCTCTAAAAATTCAATAATATTCTTACATGTTCCATTGTCAATACTTTGATCATTCTCTATATTTATACTTATTTTAGCATTTAAAATATCCTTTATATCTTCCTTTAAATTACCCTTATATCTTCTGTAGTCTCCAAGGTTTAACTTTAAACTCTTGCAGTTGAATCTTTTAGCCTCTTCAACGTATTTTAAAATATTTTTTTTATCAACCTGACCATTTACAAATAGATATTTAGGTACACTATAATAAGTATTGATTCCAAATTTCTTGGATAGTTTAGAGAACATTTCTGGTTCTGTACTAAAATTTCTAATAAGTTCTCTTCTTATTTCAATATTACTGAGATTGAGTTCATTTAAATATTCAAATATTTCCTCCTGCTTAAAACCTTTTTCCATATAATTTTTAAAAACAAGGGTATTAATAACAACTAATTTTTTATCCATAATAAATACTCCCAATTAATTTAATGCATCAAAAATATCTCTAACCCTTTTATCAATTTCATTTAAATTGTTTTCATTGATATTGTTTGTAAAGTATCCACCTAATCCAACAGCAACTGCACCATTTTCAAACCATTCTCTAATATTACTTTTATTAGCTCCACCTGTTGGCATAAAATCTATATATGGGAAAGGTGCTTTTAATTCTTTTATATATGACGGTTTAAGTGAGCTTCCAGGAAAAAGCTTTATAACATCTGCTCCCATTTTATAAGCTCTAAATACTTCAGTAGGTGTCAGTGCTCCTAAAAAACAAAATATATCTTTTTCTTTACATATTTTGCAGACTTCCTCTACTGTACATGGTGAAACAATAAAGTCAGCTTCGTTTTCTATAGCTTCCTTGGCATCAGTTAGATTGACGATTGTACCTGCTCCAACTAAAATATCTGGAAATCTTTTTTTAAGTTTTTGTATTAAATTACCCGCGTTTTTAACGGTATATGTTACTTCTATTGCTTTTATACCGTTAACAATCAACTTTTCTGATATTTTTTCTGCTAATGTGAAATCTTTGCATCTGACAACTGCTATAATTTTTTTATTTATTTTTTCAGCAACATTGTATTTACTCATACTTATATCTCCTTTACTGTTTTTTATAAACCGGTTTCTAAAAACTATATAAAAAAATCTATTCTTTATATTATATTAAAATATGTTTTTAATCATTTTTTAAAAGACGGTTTATATCAATATCTTATAAATATATCAATGCAGAATTACATTGATATATTTTAAAGTACAGTTGATCCTCTTATTTCTAATTTTGCTTTTAATTGTTTATGCACTATATCATGGGCGCTTCCATTTTCTATTTTATCAATTAAAATCTTTGCCGCTTGAAATCCCATTTCACAGGTTGGTTGTGAAACAGTTGTAATTCCTGGATTTATAAGCTCTGCCCAGCCCCAATTATCATAACCACATATTGCAATATCATCTGGAATTTTTATGTTTAATTTTTTCATTGCCTGTAATGTATTTAACAGAACCACACCGTTTACTGCAAAAATCACTTTTTTACCATTATGACTGTTTTGAAATTTACGTATATTAATTTCAATATTTCCCTCTTCCTCGTGATCAATAACACATACATAGAAATTGGATGTATCTAGCCTTTTACTACATACATCTACAAATGCTTTTTCTCTCTCTTTTCTTGGAGTTATCCTTTTGGCATCTTCAGTGAAGAAAATAAGATTTGTAAATCCTGAATCTATTAAATAATTAATTGTTTGGCTTGTAAGTTCATAATTATTACTAGTTACAGTACTAAACTCTTCTTCACAAACAGTTCTATCAAGCATCACAATTGGAATTCCCATTTTTTTTATGCTGATTAATTTTTTTACGTTTTCACCTGTGCTATTTATAATTAGTCCCTCTACTCTTTGATCCAGTAAAGATTCAATATACTCTTCTTCTATACGAGGATTCCTATCGGAATTTACAATAATAATATTATAACCCTTGCTTTTGCATGCATCACCAATTCCTTTGATTAATATAGATGAAAAAGGATTTATCAAATCTGCTACTATAACTCCGATTAACTTACTTTTTTTAAGCTTTAAGCTTCTTGCAATGTTATTTGGTCTAAAATCTAATTTTTTAATTACGTCTTCAATTTTTTTCTTTGTTTTTTCAGACATATATTCAAATTTACCATTCAAGTATCTTGATATAGTTGATTTAGAAACACCTGCTGCTTTCGCCACGTCATCTATAACAATTTTTTTATTATTGTTCATATTTAATCTCACCTTACGAAACCGATTTCTAACATTAGAATATCATCTATTTTTAGCAATGTCAATATTATATCATTTTTCTGGAAAAGAAAAAATAATATAGATATTTTGTCAATGATAAAGAATTTTGATGGGATTTTTCGTACTTAAAATCTTTTACTTAAATTGTCCAACTTGTGTCATTATAAGTAATTTGTTACGTAAGTAGACAAGTTACAAAAAATATAATATACTTTATATTATATTGAGAAAAAGTAAAAAGTATTAAATGATCTACTATATAAAGTTAAAAAATACACAAAGTTATATTTTTAATATAAACATGAATTATAATTTTTCTATGAGGTGATTTACATGAGTTTTAATCCAGTATCGAGCAAAAAATTGTATTTACAAATTTACAATCAGATTCTTTCACAAATCCAATTGGGGGTATTTAAGATAGGTGACAAATTACCACCGGAAAGGGAGTTGTGCATGCAGTTTAATGTAAGCCGTGCACCTGTTAGGCAGGCTCTGAGTGCTTTGGAACTGAATGGATATATTTATTCTCGTCAGGGAGAGGGTGTTTTTGTCATGAGTACTCAACCAACTATCGGCGGTAATAAGTCAAATGCGGTACTGGAATCAGTAACTCCGGAAGAGATTGTTGAAGCAAGGATGAATATCGAGCCTATAATTGCTAAATTTGCAGCTGAGAGGGCTACGGATCAGGAAATTAAGAATATGCGGAAGATTGAAAAAAAGTTTGAAGAAGAGGCAAATAGGGGTATTTACAACCCGGAAACAGATCAAAAATTACACAATGAGATAGCAAAAGCTTCTCATAATGATTTGTTTATGAAATTTATAAGTGATATAAATAATGCTATGAAAGAGCAGAAAATGTGGACTTTCATTTGTGATAGAACTTTTACTAAACCGGAATACAGAGATATCAATGTAAATGAGCATAAGGCAATTGTCAAATCCATTGAAAATCACAATGGTGAAGAGGCAATGGAAAAAATGAGCAAACACATGTATAAACTGTACGACAGATATTGGAAAGAATAAAAGGTATAATATACTGCCAGATGAAATATTTCATCTGGCAGTTTCTTTATGATGACATTTTTGGTTGATAAATTATTTTTCTTATTGTATTTTACATATCCGCGGGCATAAAATTGTTAATAATGTTCTTGAAAATACCATGTAATTTCTTCAGTATTTTTCTTTAGGGAAATCTCTCTTTTAACTCCAAAGGAAAGCTTATTGGCTAAGAAATTCGTAATAATAATTTATCCAAGTTTTGTTCTTATCGTGGTAGAAAAATTTTTTTGGTTTCGAAGAAGAAGAAACATATTTCAAAGTCGGCATCATTTTGATTTTTAAAAAATTTATTGTTGACAGAAATTGAATTCAGAGTATAATAAAATTATAAGTTAACTTAGTAGACAAGTATACAAGCAGATAAATATTTAACGAGGTGATTGATGTGAAGGATATAAGTGTTGAGGAATTAAAACAAAAAGCTATTGAGCTCAGAAAAACAGCCCTTACTATGATTTATGAAGCAGGATCTGGGCATCCAGGTGGTTCCCTATCTTCAGCTGATATAGTAGCGGCACTTTACTTTAAGGAAATGAATATTGATCCTAAAAATCCTAATTGGGATGATCGTGACAGATTTATTTTATCCAAAGGCCATGTTTGTCCAATTCAGTATGCGGCATTAGCATTACAGGGGTTTTTTCCATATGAAACTATACACACCTTAAGAAAGTACGGATCAATCCTTCAGGGACATCCAAACATGAATAAGTGTCCAGGAATAGACATATCTACAGGATCCTTAGGACAAGGTCTTTCTGTAGGAGTTGGCATGGCCATTGCTGGGAAACGTGATGAAAAAGATTACAGGGTCTTTGTTATAGTAGGAGATGGAGAAAGCCAAGAAGGACAAATATGGGAAGCAGCTGAAACTGCAGTTAAATATAAATTAGATAATTTAGTTGTATTTGTTGATGATAATGGACTTCAATGTGATGGTGCTTGTAAAGATATTATGCCAAATCAAGATATAGAAAAGAAGTTTAATGCATTTGGTTTTGAAACAAGGAGAATTAATGGACATTCTATGGAGGAGATAGTTGAAACTTTAGAACATATAAGAGAAGCAAAGAATGGAAATCCTAAATGTATTGTAATGGATACTGTGAAGGGTAAAGGAGTATCATTTATGGAAAATGTAGCTTCATGGCATGGAGTTGCTCCTAATGATGAGGAATATAAACAAGCTATGGAAGAATTAGAAGGAGGCTTAAAGTAATGAGTATGATGAAAAAAGCAACAAGACAAGCTTTTGGAGATGAAATATTAGCATTGGGGAAAAAAAATAAAAATATATATGTTGTTGATATAGATATTGGTAAATCATGTAAAACTGGAGAATTCTCAAAGCAGCTGCCTAATCAACATATAAATGTTGGTATAGCTGAACAAAATGCTTGTGGAGTTGCTGCAGGACTTGCTACAACTGGAAAGATACCATTTGTAAGCACATATGCCATATTTGGTTCTTTAAGAATGGGTGAGCAGATAAGACAGGAGGTTTGTTATCCAAACCTAAATGTTAAAATTGCTTGTTCTCATGGCGGACTTACTCCTGCCAATGATGGTGCCAGCCACCAGTGTATAGAAGATATGGGAGTTCTCAGGACTTTTCCAAACATGACAATAGTTATGGGTGCTGACTATTATTCTTCTAGAAAGCTAATACAACAAGCAGCAGAAATCAATGGACCTGTGTATCTTCGTTTTACAAGGGATGCTATTCCAGTAATATATGGTGAAGATGAAGAGTTTACAATAGGCAAAGCAAAGAAGATAAAAGAGGGGAAAGGTATAGCTATTATTGCCAATGGAGATACTGTGTGTCTAGCATTAGAAGCATCCAAAGAATTAGAAAAGGAAGGAATTTCTGTAAAGCTGTTAGATATGCATACAATTAAGCCTTTAGATAGAGAGGCAGTAGTTGAATGCTTGAATATTGGAAAGATAATTACTGTTGAAGACCATAACGTTATAAATGGACTAGGAAGCGCAGTGTGTGAAGTAGTTGCAGAGGAAGGAAAAGGCAAAGTAGTCAGAATAGGGGTTCAAGATCAGTTTGGACAATCTGCACCTTATGAAAAACTTATGGAAATTAACGGGATTACCATAGCTAATATAGTAAAAACAGCTAGAAAAATGTTAAAGTAATAAAAAATTATAAAAATATAACAATATGTTAAATAAATTATGAGGAGAGATAAATTATGTTTGAATTAAACGGAAGAGTAGCAATAGTAACAGGAGCTGGTTCACCAAAGGGAATAGGACGTACTATAGCACTGACACTTGCAAAGCAGGGAGCTGCAGTTGTTATAGCAGATTTGAATACTGCAGGTGTAAAGAACACTGTAAAGGATGTTAAGGAAGCTGGTGGAAAAGCCCTGGGCGTAACATTGGATGTTACAAGCAAGAAATCAAACGAAGCCATGGTAGAAAAGGTGCTTTCAGAATATGGAAAAATAGATATCCTTGTAAACAATGCAGGTATCTCACAGAAGGTCACTGTTGAGGATATGACATTGGATGATATGAAAAGAATATTCAACGTAAACGTATTCGGGTTGTTTTTATGTACTCAAGCTGTAATGAAAGTCATGAAGAAACAAAAATATGGCAGAATAATAAGTCTTTCTTCAGTATCAGGCAAGAGAGGCGGTGGAATATTCGGAGGTGCACATTATTCAGCATCAAAAGCTGCAGTATTAGGATTTTCAAAGAACCTTGCCCGCGAGGTGGCACCTGATGGAATAACAGTAAACAGTGTTGCTCCAGGACTTATTAACACAGAAATATGGAAGTCGCTTCCAAAAGAGCAGGCCGATGCAATTATTGGGAATATACCTATGGGAAGACCAGGGGAAACGCAGGAAATTGCATCGACAGTTGCTTTCCTTGCTTCAGAGGAAGCTTCATATATAACAGGTGAGGATATAGACATCAACGGTGGACAGCATATGGATTAATCTATAAAGTTTTTATAATATTATAGCATAGGATATATGGTTGAATATTAAGATATCCTATATTATAAAAGTAATATTTTTAATAACTTTTTATTAAATATCAAAATAATGAAATGAATTTTCATAATTATTATTTTAGTGTAATAGTAATCGTTTGTAAATTATCTTAGAATTTCAATAAGTTTATATTTTGAAAAGGGAGGAAAGATTATGCGGGCAGCAGTTATAAGTAAACCATTCTCAATAGGTTTAAAAGAAGTTGATTTACCAGTAATAAAAAAAGATGATGAAGTTAAAATTAAGGTGGTTGTCACTGGAATATGTGGATCGGAAATTCATGCGTATCATGGTACCCATCCATTTCGTATTCCGCCAGTAATTTCTGGACATGAGTTGGCTGGAGTGGTGGAGGAAGTGGGCAAGAATGTAAAAGAAGTTTCAATAGGAGATAGGGTCACAGTGGAACCACAATATGGTTGTGGAGAATGTAGGCCTTGTAAAGAAGGGAATTATAATATTTGTGAGCACAAGAATATTTTGGGAACCCAAGAATGGCCAGGTTCTTTTGGCGAATATATTGTAGTTCCGGAAAGCACTGTAGTTAAATTGCCGCATAATGTATCTTTTAAACAAGGTGCGCTTATAGAGCCGATTGCAGTAGGTGTACATGCAGTTAGAAAATCTGGAGTAAAGTTAGGTGACAGCGTGGCAATACTAGGAGCTGGGCCAATAGGGTTGTCGCTTCTACTTTCAGCAAAAAGTTCTGGGGCAACTAAAATATTTATAACTGATACATTGAAATATAACCTTGATATAGCAAAGAAAATGGGAGCTACACATACCATTAATTCATCAGAGAAAGATGCGGTTGAAATAATACGAGCTGAAACCAAAGAAGAGGGAGTTGATAATGTATTTATTGCAGTTGGAATTGAATCGGTGTTAAATGATTCAATTAAGATTGTAAGAAGAGGGGGTAAAATATCTGAAGTTGCAATTTTTGGGAAAAAGCCGAAAATTGAGATCCCATATGTCCAAAACAAAGAAATTAATATTACAGGTTCTAACATGTATAATAGGTATGACTTTGAAATAGCAGTAGAGGCAATAGCAACCAATATATTTAATATATCTCCACTTATTTCAAAGGTTATGCCCATAGAAGAGATTAAAAATGCGTTTGAGATTGTAGACAAGAAGTTGGAAAAAGTTATAAAAGTACTGTTGGAGTTCTAAAGGGTATAAAATAACATATTTGAAGTTGTAATAAATTTAAGGAGGAGATATTGTGAATGTCAATCAGTTGGAAGAGCAGATAGTGAAAAAAGTGTCAATTCATTTAATTCCGTTTTTATTTTTATGTTTTTCTATTTCCATTCTTGACAGAGTAAATATTGGTTTCGCAGCACTGCAGATGAATAAAGAGTTAGGTTTTTCCAGTGGAGTTTATGGGCTGGGAGCAGGAATATTCTTTATTGGCTATTTTCTCTTAGAAGTGCCTGGCGGGGCAATCATGACAAAAGTTGGGGCATCAAAGTGGATTTGCAGGATAATGGTTTCCTGGGGTATAGTTTCATTTTTTATGATTTTTATAAAGACTCCAATGCAATTTTATATAGTACGATTTCTTTTAGGTATGGCTGAAGCTAGTTTTTTCCCATGTATGGCATGGTATTTAAGCAATTTTTATCAAGCTAAGAATCATGCAAAAGCTATAGCTGGATTTATGATTGCAATACCTGCTGCCAGTGCAATAGGATCTCCAATATCAAGTTTTTTATTAACTATTTCTTGGCATGGAATATCTGGATGGCAGTGGCTATTTATTGTAGAATCTATTCCATCTATAATAATAGGTATAATATCCTATTTTTATCTTGATGATAGTATTGAAAAAGTGAAATGGTTAAATGACAAAGAACGTAAATGGTTGATAGATGTTACAGCAAAGGAAAAGTTGGAAAAAGAAAGAAAAAAGCATTATACTTTCATGCAGGCTCTAGGTGACCGAGATGTCTTGGTATTGTCATTAGGATATTTTTGCTGGATTTTTGGCTATTATGGAATTGTTATGTTTTTGCCAACAATTAGTAGTAGTTTATCCAGTAAAATAAGTATTCAAAGTATTGGGTTAATTGTAGGATTGATGTATTTTGTTGCTATGATTACTATGTATATGGTTGGCCGTCATTCTGATAAGACAAATGAACGCCGTATTCATGTTGCTATTTGTCTATTGGTGAGTGCAGTTTCATTAATTGCTAGTATTTACTGTACGA
Source organism: Clostridium sp. MT-14 (assembly GCF_042436595.1). Taxonomy (NCBI): domain Bacteria; kingdom Bacillati; phylum Bacillota; class Clostridia; order Eubacteriales; family Clostridiaceae; genus Clostridium; species Clostridium sp. MT-14. The sequence continues at coordinate 10,503 of NZ_JBHMIY010000002.1, read as the reverse complement.
AAATTAACATTACAACATCATTTATATTTTTAACTATTAGTTTATCAGGGGCATATGGTGCATACTCACCATTTTGGGCTATACCCCCATCTTATATTACAGGGCCTGCAGCAGCGGGTGCAATTGCACTTATTAATAGTATTGGCAATCTCGGTGGATTTTTTGGGCCTTATGCTGTAGGGTACATTAGAAAGGTAACAGGCTCATATAATGTAAGTATGTGGCTTTTAGCAGTGAGTATGATAATTAGTGCATTCATAGTAGCATTCATAATAAAACAATCAGGAAAAGCTCAACATATAGAAGAAAAAGTGGACTAATAGGTTATAATATTTAAAATTAGATTCTGACATCTAAATTAATAGTTGTTGGAATTTATATAGTATTATGTGTTTATCAAATGTTGTAATGTAATGCACAAAGGGGGTGAAAATTGTGAAAATAGGTGTTTTGACAAGTGGAGGAGATGCTCCGGGAATGAATGCTGCAATAAGAGCGGTAGTTAAATCAGCAAATCATTATGGAATAGAAGTTTTAGGAATAAAGCATGGGTATAAAGGATTGATAAATGGTGAGGTAATACTTCTAGGAGATCATGAAGTCGATAGAATCGCAGAAAAAGGGGGAACAATACTAAAAACTGCCAGATGCTCTGAATTCATGGAGGAGCGGGGGAGGCTAAGTGCTTTGGAAACTATAAAGAGACTTAGCATAGAAGGGTTAGTTGTGATTGGGGGAGATGGTTCCTTTAATGGAGCAGAAAAGCTCAGCAAGCTGGGAGTCAATGTTGTAGGACTTCCTGGGACAATAGACAATGACTTAGCTTATACTGAGTACTCCATAGGATTCGATACGACTTTAAATACTGTTATGGATTGTATAGATAAAATAAAAGATACGGATTCCTCTCATGAAAAAACAACTATTGTAGAGGTTATGGGAAGATACTGTGGGGATCTGGCATTGTATTCTGCTTTAGCTGGCGGCGGCGAGATAATATCTACCCCTGAAAGAAAATTGAATTTTGACACTATATGTTTAAAATTGGAAGATAACATCAATAAAGGTAAACTTGATAACATAATAATAATAACCGAAAGAATGTATAATATAGAAGAACTTGAAAAATATATACAGAAAAAGCTGAGTATCGCTGTAAGAAGTACAGTTTTAGGATATGTACAGAGAGGCGGGAAAGCATCAGTTTTTGATAGAATTCTAGCAAGTAAAATGGGTATTAGAGCTGTAAAATTGCTGAGACTGGGGGAAACATGCAGAGCCGTAGGAATCAGAAACAATAAAATAATAGATGTGGACTTTAAAAAAGTAAATTGTATAGATTCAGCTAAAGATAAAGAATATGATCTTTTGAATCAACTCTTGTAAAATTATTTATAGGAAGGTGGTATTGATATGGCATTAGTTACTACAAAGAAAATGTTTGAAAAAGCTTACAAAGGCAAGTATGCTATAGGAGCTTTTAATGTTAACAATATGGAAATAATACAGGGGATTGTAGAGGGAGCTAGGGCTCAAAAATCACCTGTGATTCTCCAAGCCTCAAAGGGAGCATTGAAATATATAGGTCCTAAGTATTTGAAAGCAATGGTAGATGCTGCTGTAGCGGATACGGGGATAGATATCGCTTTGCACCTAGATCATGGGCCAGATTTAAACACAGTAAAAATATGTATAGAAAACGGATTTACATCTGTAATGTTTGATGGTTCCCGCTATGATTATGAAGAAAATGTAAGGAAGACCAGAGAAGTTGTTAAGTATGCTCATGCTTGTGGTGTAGTTGTAGAAGCTGAACTGGGAGTACTTGCTGGAGTAGAGGATAATGTTCAAAGTAATATGAATATATACACTGATCCGGATCAGGCTGTTGATTTTGTTAATAGTACAGACGTTGATTCACTGGCCATAGCTATAGGAACATCACATGGAGCTTTTAAGTTCCCGGTGAATTTTAAGCCACAGCTAAAATTTGATATATTAGAGAAAATTCAATCAAAGCTGCCGGGATTTCCAATAGTCCTTCATGGGGCTTCAGCTGTTGATCCAGATACAATTGAAATTTGTAACAAGTATGGTGCGAAAATAGCTGGTGCAAAGGGGATTCCAGTAGAAATGTTAAGAAAAGCGTCTTCAATGGCTGTATGCAAAATTAATATGGATACAGATTTAAGGCTTGCAATGACTGCAGGAATAAGAAAAGTTCTAGTAGAAAAACCATCTGAAATAGATCCAAGAAAATATTTGGGTGCAGGAAGAGAATTGATAAGGAAACTGGTTGAGAAAAAAATAACCGATATACTCGGTTCAAATAATACATTATAAATATCTTTTTGACTTTAGAGTAATAGATAGACCTGCTAAGATCTATCTATTATCTTTATCATTATACAGTAGAAAATTTTTTATAAATTATATTGAAGTAAGGGATTTATTTGTAGGGCTTTGTATCCAATTTCCCTTATAATCGTATCGTGAGCCGTGGCAGGGACAGTCCCAGGTTAATTCATCAGCGTTCCATTGAAGTTCGCATCCTAAGTGAGCACATTTGGTTGATACCGTATATATATTTCCATCATTATCTTTATAAACTCCAACTTTCTGATCTTTATATTTTACTACTCCGCCATGGCCTCTTTGAATATTTTCTAAATTTTCATTAGGAATATTTATTCTCTGTGCGATAAAGTTCTTTGCTGTTATTATAAGATCATTAGCAGCATTTTTCATAGATGTTGATATATCAAATCTTTCAGGGGAAAATATTTCTGAAAAGTCATTTTCATTTTCAAGAATCATATCGCTTACTATCATTGCAGCTGCCATTGAACTTGTCATACCCCATTTTTTAAATCCTGTTTCGACATAAATATCAGGAGTTTTTGAGGAGTAATGACCTATATAAGGTATATTATCTAAAGTCATACAATCCTGCGCTGACCAATGATATTTTTCTATTGAATTTGGATAAAACTCTTTGGCTGCTTTTCTTAATTTATTATAAGCTCCACCTTCTTCATTTTCACCAGTTCTTTGAGCTATGCCTCCAAGTAATAGCAAATTTTTATAATTTCTAAATGAATACGAATTTTTATCAGCGCCTATATACATTCCATTTACATCTTGAGCATTTTCTAAAGCTATAACATAAGATCTTTCCTGATGCATTTTCATAAAATAATAGCCTGGAGTATTTAAAAATGGATAATGTGTTGCTACTACTATTTTATTTGCTTTAATTTTTGTTCCATTCTCTGTAATTACAGAATTTTCCTCAGTAATATCAAGTGCTGTTGTATTTTCATAAATAGTTAGCTTTTCTGAAATAGGTTTTAAAAATTTAAGTGGATTAAATTGTGCCTGATTCTTAAATTTCAATGCTTTTTTGACTTTAAAGGGGAGATTTACTTCATCCACTAATTCTGCATCGATTCCTAATTTTTTAGCTGCATCATATTCATCTTCAAGGGCTTGAGCATTGTCTAAACAATATACATATGCATCTTTGTATTCAAAATTGCAATCAATATTTTCATCATCAATTATTTCTTTATATTTTCGTATTGCAAGTTCATTGGCTCTGGCATATTGCTTTGCCCCTTTTTCGCCAAATTCTTTTATTAAATTATCATAAATTAAATCATGTTGAGATGTTATTTTTGCAGTTGTATTTTTCGTAACTCCACCTGCAATGCTTTTTGCATCGATGACAACAACTTCTTTTCCATTTTTATTAAGCATATATGCTGTTAGAAGGCCAGCTATCCCAGCTCCTATTATAAGAATATCACAGTTTATATTTTTATTTAAAGCATCTCTCTTTTTAAATTTAACCTCGGAATTCCATACACTTTCCATTTGAATCACCTCATATTTAGTATTCCACTTTTTTTGTAATATACACACACTTTTATATGGACAGTGTTAAAAACAATGACTGCATGTGCGATTGAGATAACATATAAATAACTTATATATACATGTTCTAAACATGTTGAAAGTTTAATAGTATAAATATTAATAGTAAGTATTTAGTTATATTGATTATATAAAGATTTTATATTTAAAATATAACGAATTTTTGGGGGGATAAATATTTATGGAGGATAGTGCATTTAAAAGTCGATTATTTGAAGATGTTCTTAATGGCAAGACACCTAAGAGAGTTCCAGAAGCTTGTGGTGTAAATACGTGTGCGGTTTTAGAACTTGCAGGTTATAATTTACGGCAAGCTCAATACGGCTATTCAAAAATTTTAGATGCAACAGATAGAATAAATGCAAAATATAATACTGATACTCTTATTGGGACATGGCCTTCAATGCCATACGTAACTAAAACTATTGGCAGTAGGACGAATATCATGGGTTCTGATGGATTTATGCAGCACCCTAATCTACGTATAATGGAAGACGATGAATATGATGAATTGATAGAAAATCCTTTGAAATATATATGGGATAAGCAAATACCGAGAGCTTTTAGGGAGTTTTCAAAACCCTGGCCATATAATGCATTTGCCCTATTGAAATCGTTTTTGTTAGAAAGAGAGATGTCGGATATAATGGGTAAGGCAAACTATGAGATGGAATTGAAATACAATAAATCAACAACACCAATGATAACGGGAATTTCTCGGGCACCCTTTGATTATCTGGCAGATTATTTTAGATCTTTTACTGGAGCTCTGATTGATATTAGAAGATATCCTGATAAAGTTATTCAAGCAGTGAAAGCTATAAAACCATTAATGGTTCGAGGGGCTTTGGCATCTTGTAGAGGGAAAAATCCAAATAGGAAAGATAATCGTATATTCTTTGCACTGCATATGGCTACATATATGCGTCCCAAAGATTTTGAAAAATTTTGGTGGCCAAGTTTTGAAGAGACGATATGGGATATTTATAACGCAGGATTTGGGATTGTGATTTTTGCAGAAGAAAATTGGATGAGATTATTGGATTATTTTGATAAATTGCCGCCCTTATGTCATATTATGTTTGAATATGGGGATTTGAAGATTATAAAAGAAAAAGTAGGTAAAAAACATATTATATCTGGAATGTATCCTGTTAGTTTATTAAGAAATGGTACAAAAGAAGAAGTTACTTCCAAAGCAAAGGAAGTGCTTGATATAATGGCGCCTGGGGGACATTATATTTTCGATTTTGATAAATCTGTTTTGAGAGCTGAACAGATCAACTGGGACAATTTTAAATGCTTGATTGACTGTGTAAAAAAGTATGGTGAATATTAGGAGGTAAAATTTGAATATGTCAAATGCAATGGATGATATTAAGAAAAAAAATAGAATTAACTGTGAATATTTTTTAACTCCAGAGGATGTTATAGAAAAGTATGATATTGATGCAGAAACTATTGAAGATGTAAGAGAATCTTTTGAAATGGCTGAAGATATGCTTTTGTATTTCACATTGACTACGCTTAGTAATTAATGGTGAGCTAATATGACGGATGCTAAAAAGTTGTAAGAAGAAAAAATTCAGCTGTTGTGATTATAATTATTATTTTTTAGAGAGGAAGGTGTAAGTATGATAATTATTGGTGAGAAAATTAATGGTGCGATTCCTTCGGTTAAGAAGGCGATTGAAGAACGTAACGGTGATTTTATAAAGTGTATAGCAAAGGCTCAAACAGAAGCAGGTGCTGATTTTATTGATTGTGCACCAAGTACTCAAGTAGATAAAGAATATGATGCTATGGTATGGCTTATTGGACTTATTCAGGAGGTTACCGATGTTCCTGTTTGTATAGACAGTCCCAATGTACTTCTTCTTAAACGTATTTTTGAAGAAGGTCATGTTAAGCGTCCTGGAATGATTAATTCAGTAAATGAAGAAGGCATGAAGTGTGAAATCATATTTCCATTAATTGCTGGAACTGATTGGCAAGTTATAGGCCTGACATGTGACAAAGATGGTATTCCTATGAATTCAGATAAAAAAATTGACATTGCAAAAAGCATTATTAATAAAGCACATAAATATGGTGTAAAACTTTCAAATCTACACATAGATCCATGTGTAATGGCTCTTGCTGCAGTCCCGGATTCCATGACCGATTTTGAAAAGTGTATTATCAAAATTCATGAATATGCTACAGAAGTAAAAGTAACAGGTGCAATTTCAAATATCAGTTTTCAGATGCCGAGAAGGAAATATATAAATGTAAGTTGTATGTCATTAGCTGTACATGCTGGACTCAATTCTGCAATACTGAATCCATGTGATCAAGATATGGCAGCTGCTATATATGCGGCAGAAGCACTTTGCGAAGTTGATAAAGGCGGACGCAAATATAATAGGGCCCATAGAAAGGGAGTATTTTAATAAATCACATTTTAAATGATTGTGAAGTTAAAAATTAAATAGGTAAAATAAAAATAAATGTATTAAAAGGAAAGAGGGAAATTATTATGAATTTTGAAGAACTCAAAAATGCTATAGCTGATCTGGAAGAAGAATCTGTCATGAAGATGATGAACGAGTTTATGAAAGACGGCGGTAAGGATGCTGGCGAAGCATTGAAAGCTTGTCAGGAAGGTATGGAAATTATAGGGGATCGTTTCGAGAAGGGAGATTATTTTGTTGGAGATCTTATTTTTGCTGGCGAAATAATGACAGAAGCCATGGATATTATTAAGCCTGCACTAGCTGTTAAAAGTGCCGGGAAATCGGCAGGGCGTATGATTTTTTGCACCGTAAAGGGCGACATTCACGATATTGGAAAAAACATTGTAAAGGCTATGTTAGAAGCAGCAGGTTTTGAAGTGCTGGATCTGGGCGTAGATGTTCCACCTGAAAAGATAGTGCAGACGGCAAAAAAGCAAAACATTAATATCATTGCACTGTCGGGAGTTCTTACTCTTGCTCTTGACTCCATGAAGAATACAGTGGAAGCATTTAAAGTAGCTGATATGCGCGATAAGATCAAGATAATAATAGGTGGAAACCCTGTTAGTGAAGATGCTTGTAAATTAATAGGTGCTGATGAATGGGCATATAGTCCACAGAAAACGATAAATGTCTGTAAGGAATGGGCTTTAGTGTGATTATAGTTGATGAGAGGAAGAGATCGATACAGAAGATGATTTAAGCTATAAAAAATTGTTGCGTAAGAAAAAACTCATTGAGGAAATATGTTAGCATTAAAGTTCAGAATATATTAAATTTAGTGAATTTTTGACATTATTCAAAAATTTTTATTGAGTGGTCTTTGTACTTTGAACTTTAAAATATAGGGGGATTAGATTATGGATTATAAATTGTTAACACAAGCAGTAGGGGATTTGGATGAAGACAAAGTTTTTGAAAAGAAGCTTGCGAACATGTTAGAGCTGATGCCTTCACCACAAATGCTGCAGAAGGTGTAAAAATTTGTCAAGAATGGGTGGAATGATATAACACATATGAAAGGTAGTGAATATAAATGAGCGCTAGTATTAACAAGACAAAGGCTATAATTTCCATAATGGCTGTAGCATTCTTGATGATGGGTGTTGGGGCAACTTCTCCAGCACTTGCAAGTATTGGACGTGCTTTTCCTGATATAACTTCTACATTGATTATGTTAATTGCTACACTTCCGCCATTAGTTTTAGTTCCATTTTCAATTTTGACTGGCAAATTAGCTGGAGATAAAGTAAAATATAGGACACTTGCGGTTATAGGTGTAATTTTTTTTGTAATAGGTGGTACAGTGCCATATTTTCTAAGTGATTTTACAGTTATTCTGTTTATGAGAGCTTTATTGGGAGTTGGACTGGGATTTATTACACCTTTGAGCGGAGCTCTTGTTATGAATCTTTTTAGTGGTCATGAGAGAGAAAATCTGATGGGAATTTCAAATCTTATTGCTAGTGTAGGTGGAATAGTATTTCAAATAGTAGGTGGGCTGCTTTGTGCCATTAATTGGAGAGATACATTTCTCATTTATCTCATAGGAGTTGCGGTTTTAATTATAGTTGTATTGATGTTACCAGAACCTTCAATATCACAGGGAAAAGAATCGGGTAATGCTCCAGAAAAAGTAAAAATGAATATCGTAGTTTATATGTGGGCTGTATTTTATCTTATATTCATACTTCTAACCTATCCAATGTTAACGGGAATATCTGGGCTGATACTTGAAAATAACTATGGAACTGCAGCAACTGCTGGGGTTACGCTTACAATGTGGACGGTTGGAAGCATGATTGGAGGTGCAATTTTTGGAAAAGTAGTTCAGACCATCAGCAGGTATGTAATTACTTTGTCATTAGTTTTTTGTGCAATAGGATACGTATTTATAATAATAGGAATAGGCGGAGGCTTAATGTTTTTTAATATAGGTACAACTGTATTTGGAGTTGGTGCTGGATTGATAGCTCCTGGGGTTATGTATTATGCAGGTCTTGCAGTTCGGCCTGCTGGGAGAGCAATGGTTATGGGATTAGTAATGGCGTTTATGAATTTAGGTGGTTTTTTATCGGCATTTTTCTTTTCATTTGTGGAGTCTTTGTTTCATATAACAGCCGACAACTTTCCTTTTGCTTTTGGAGCAGTATGCTTTATAGCCTTTGCAGTGATATATGGAATTTTTGTTATAAGCCAGTCTAAGAAAAAAAAGTATGTTAGTGTATAAAAAAATATAAATTAGGAATAAAATTGTAAAGGATGGGTGAGTAATATATGACAGATGTTAAAAGATTGCAAGAAGAGAGAATTAAGTTGTTTCACGATGTATATGACAATAAGATACCTGAGAGAGTGCCCTTGAATATTTCCATTCCATTTGAGCCGACGGCGCAATTTGGAGGAATAGGTTTGATGGAGGCACAGTGGAACTCACCTGTAACCGAGGGGGCAATAGATAAGCTCTGTCAGACACTGTATTCCGATGTATGTCCCTGCGGTGGAAGTATGAGGTATCCGTCTTTTTATCAAGTACTTGAATCACAGTCTTTTGTGATGGGTTCCAATGGATTTATACAGCATCCTGAAGTTGTAGGCATGCTACCTGATGATTATGATTATCTCATAGAAAAACCCTATGATTGTATAATTGAAAGGGTTATACCAAGGCAATATAAAGCGCTTGGCGGGAATCCCATGAGTACAGCAATAAATTTTGCCAAGAGCTTTGTATTGTATAATAATGATTTTGGTGAATTAGGAGCAATTCTCAATAAGATGATTGAAAAATATGGGTATTATCCAGGTATGCCTTTTGGAGAAGGAGGTTTTACTGAAGCCCCCTTTGATTTTCTGGCGGATCAGTTGAGAAGTTTTAAAGGCATAAGCGTGGATATACGAAGAAGGCCGGAAAAAGTAGCAGAAGCTTGTGAAGCGCTTTATCCAATAGTACTGAAAAAGGGCATGCCTTCAAAAGCATCGAATTATAAATCAATTGGGATGCCTCTTCATATGCCTACATTTATGCGAGAAAAAGACTTTGCAAAGTTGTGGTGGCCGAGTTTCAAGAAACTTCTTGATGAATATGCGTCCATGGGAATTCATTGTTCTATATTCTGTGAAGATGATTGGACTAGATACCTTGATTATCTCTATGAATTGCCTACAGATACAGTGATGATGTTTGAATACGGTGACATTAGAAAAATCAAGGATAAATTGGGCAAAAAGCATATAATAACAGGGCTATATCCGATGACTATGCTATTGACTCATACTAAGCAGAAATGTATAGATAAGGCTAAGGAGATAATAGATGTGCTTGCTCCAGGAGGAAAATACATGTTTGGAATGGATAAACAACCGTTATCGCTAAGTGACATAAATATGGAGAACTTTTGTGCAGTGACGGAATATATTCGTGATAATGCAAATTATCAGAATGCAGGGGAAACGGCTGGAATGCAATTTAACAAGAATGATTACAGTGCACTGCCTTCAAGAAAGATTGAAAGCAAATATTACAGTACCTGGGAGCAGTATAAGGAAAACTATCCGGAGGTTTCTGAATTTGGGAAAGACAAACTTCAGAAATTTGAAGAGGCAATATTTCAGTATCTCGTTTATTTGTTGGTATAAGAAATGTATCAATTTTTAGATACTTTTCTTAGTGTAAAATTACTGTAGTATAATTTAGAACAAAAAATAGAAAAAGAGATTTCCTTTTGGTAATATATTAATTGAGTAAAAAAATATACTAAAGGGAGATCTCTTATGGGTAATAGATAGTATTATAAATGAAATAGACGGATGCATTAGTATTTTAACAAGAGAATCATTGAATATAGACGAGATATTAAGTGTTGATGGAGGGTAAAATGGATAATCTCGGGGAATTAAAAAAACTGATTGTAAAATATATAGAGCAGCTGGATGAGGAAAAAGCAGTAAATTTGACCAATAAAGCCTTGAATAAGGGAATGGATCCTATAACCTTGGTGGAAACTGTAAATATGGGCATGGAGAGAGTTGGGAAATTATACGAAAATAAAGATTACTATATAGCGGATTT